>JALNXI010000207.1 GCA_023230425.1 Methanoculleus sp.
AGAAGACGCCCGGCGCGGCGTCGTCACCGAGGAGATGCGGATCGTCGCAGCAGCGGAAGGTGTATCTGAAGAGTTCGTCAGGCACGGCGTGGCTGAAGGCCACATCGTCATTCCGGTCTCTCCCTACCGGAAGGTGAAGATCTGCGGTATCGGCGAAGGGCTCCGCACCAAGGTCAACGCGAGCATCGGGACGTCGACGGATATGGTCGACGTTGATATGGAGATCGAGAAGGTCCGGCAGGCCGAGCGTGCCGGTGCCGATACACTGATGGAACTCTCCACCGGCGGTGACTTTGCAGAGATCCGGCGCCGGGTCGTCGAGGCGACCACCCTCTCGGTCGGGTCGGTCCCGCTCTACCAGGCGTTCATCGAGGCCGCCCGGAAGCACGGGGCGGTTGTCCACATGGAAGAGGACGACCTCTTCCGGATCACGGCGGAACAAGCAAAACTCGGGACCAACTTCATGGCGATCCACACCGGGATCAACTACGAGACGATGAAGCGCCTGCAGAACCAGGGGCGGCACGGCGGACTTGTCTCCCGGGGCGGGGCCTTCATGACTGCCTGGATGCTCCACAACGAGAAGGAGAACCCGCTCTACGCGGAGTTCGACTACCTGGTTGAGATCCTGAAAGAGCACGAGGTCACCCTCTCGTTCGGCAACGGTATGCGGGCGGGTGCGGTCCACGACGCTACCGACCGTGCCCAGATCCAGGAACTGCTCATCAACGCGGAACTCGCCGATAAGGCGCATGCCGAGGGTGTGCAGGCGATCATCGAGGGGCCGGGGCACATCCCGGTCGACGAGATCCAGACCAATGTCGTGCTGCAGAAGCGGGTCACGAACCGGAAGCCGTTCTACATGCTCGGTCCGCTCGTCACCGATATCGCGCCCGGCTACGACGACCGGGTGGCCGCGATCGGAGCCGCGCTCGCGTCCTCCTACGGCGCCGACTTCATCTGCTACGTGACGCCGGCGGAGCACCTGGCGCTCCCCACCCCTGAAGAGGTCTACGAGGGCGTCATCAGTTCGAGGATCGCCGCTCACGTCGGGGATATGATCAAGCTCAAGAAGCGGGATGCCGACCTCGAGATGGGCCACGCCCGCCGGGACCTCGACTGGGAGCGGCAGTTTTCAGTCGCGATCAACCCCGAACGCGCCCGGGCAATCCGGGCCGAACGGATGCCGGCCGATACCGATGGCTGCACGATGTGCGGAGACTACTGTGCGCTGAAGATCGTCGGGCGGCACTTTAATTTCTGATCGGGATGGGGGCGCGAGAGGCGCTCCCCGGGTTCTCGCTTTTTGGGTATTGTTCTCCGGGTAGCGGAGGGGCACCGGCGGGGTGGAAGGGGGTTGTGGAACTTTCTGCCTTTTGGGCAACTGCTTTTGAAGCAAAATGATTGCTTTAACTCTTATCGTTCCAATAGCCGCATAACCTCATCCACGGCTTTCGTGGGGATCGCCACGCACTGCCCCCGCCCCCCAGGGGCGGGGGAGGAGGCCGAAGGCCGGGTGGGGCCGGGGTTATAGGCATCAGTTTACGAGATGGAGACCGGGGAGGGGGGATTCTCCCCCCGTCAGCCCCTCCCCAGGGGGGGATACCCTCACCGGTCCAGCGCACCCGGATCGCGGGAAAATATCGGTCTAATACGCTTGCACACAAGAACACCCGAACACCCTTACATCAAAAACCGCACCATTATCGTCATCCCTATCGACATTGACGTAAGAGGACAGCCTAATGAAACCCGAAAATGAACAGTTAATCAACGACTTCCTCGCCCATGCAGACGACCTCGGCGACGATATCACGGAAGACGTGAGGGAGATGCTCGGCGTCGTGCCGTTCATCTTCACCTTGCTCCGCGACCGGCCCGATATCTTCGCGCTCTCCGCCATCGCCGACTACCGGATCTCCCGCCCGGGCTCCCTCGACGCGAAGACCGCCGAACTCATCGCCATTGCTGCCGCTGCGGGCGCGGGGGCGGACAACTGCCTGAAAGTGCACATGGGGGCCGCCCTGAAGGAAGGCGCATCCCGCGACGAGGTCCTCGACGCCCTCCTGATCGCCGCGATGATCGGGAAGACCAAAGTCCTTGCATCCTCCCTCCGCCAACTTCGGGATGTCTGCGGTGAGGGGCAGGCATCGAAGAAGTAGGCCGCCTGCGCTGAAGCCCGGGGAGGTCCGGGTCCGGCCCGAAGGAAGGCGTACCCGTCGTCGCTCAGTCTTCGGGCATGCATGCTTTATGTGGTAATTTGCCCAAAACTCCCATATAATGAGCCAGACAAAGACGGCCCTCCGTCAGCAGGCAAAGGAAGCCCGATCCCTTCTCTCACCTTCACAGATCGCCGAGCATAGCAAGATCATCAGCCAAAGACTCCTCGACCTCCTCAACGGGTTTGAGACCGTCATGGTCTACGCCTCAAAAGCCCCGGAAGTCGAGACAAAAGACCTGATTGTAGACCTGAACCGGCGGGGTGTGCGGGTCATCGTACCCATCATCGAACGGGAGACCTGCAGCCTCCGCCTCTCCTACCTCCTGGACCCCGCCGTCCTTCTCCCAAGCACGTTCAACGTGCCCGAACCGGTCGGGCACGAACTTCCGGCCCGGCCCGAAGAGGTCCAGGCGGTCATCATACCGATGCTCGCCTTCGATGCCGAAGGAAATCGGCTCGGCTACGGTGCCGGGTACTACGACCGCTTTCTCTGCCGGTATCCCCACCCGCGGAAGATCGGTATCGCATTCTCCTGCCAGCAGGCACAGAGCATTCCTGTCGACGAAAACGATGTGAAGATGGATTACATCGTTACAGAAAAGGAGATCATCCGGTACAACAGGAGGGACAGCACAGAAAAGTATAAATAAAAAGTCGCACTTACCTATGGTAAACCCTACAGGAGGAGATTGTTCACATGGCTAACACCGAATCTGTTGAGGTGACCATCAAAGAGGCGGCCCACGAGGACGCCGGCCGGGGGATCGCCAGACTGAGCATCGACACCATGAAGGCGCTCGGCCTCGTCAGCGGCGACGTCGTCGAGATCGAGGGGCGCCAGAAGGCGGCGACGCTCATATGGCCCGGGTTCCCGCAGGACACCGGCAAGGCGATCCTGCGCATCGACGGCAACACCCGGAGCAACGTCGGCGCCGGGATCGACGACAACGTCCGGATACATAAGACCGAGGCCGGATACGCAAAGAAGGTGACCATCCAGCCGACCCAGCCCATCCGCCTTGTGGGCGGCGAGCAGTACCTGGGGAGGATCCTCCGCGGCCGGCCGGTCACCGAAGGGCAGCATGTCCGGGTCAGCATCCTCGGGAACCCGCTCACGTTCGTCATCGCCAGAGTGACCCCGAAAGGCATCGCCATCGTCACCGACAGCACCGAGATCGAGTTGAAAGAGACCCCGTATGAGCCCGAGGAAGGGCGGCGCGAGGCTGCGGCCGACGTCCACTACGAGGACATCGGTGGCCTGGACCGCGAGTTGCAACTCGTCCGGGAGATGATCGAACTTCCGCTCCGGCACCCCGAACTCTTCGAACGCCTCGGCGTCGAGCCCCCGAAAGGCGTCCTGCTCTATGGCCCGCCCGGAACGGGGAAGACACTGATAGCAAAAGCGGTGGCAAACGAGGTGGACGCCCACTTCATCACGCTCTCGGGCCCCGAGATCATGAGCAAGTACTACGGCGAGTCCGAAGAGCGTCTCCGTGAGGTCTTTGAGGAAGCGCAGGAGAACGCGCCCTCGATCGTCTTCATCGACGAGATAGACTCGATCGCACCCAAACGTGAGGAAGTAAAGGGCGAGGTCGAACGCAGGATCGTTGCCCAGCTCCTGGCCCTGATGGACGGCTTGAAGACCCGGGGTCAGGTGGTGGTGATCGCCGCAACGAACCTCCCGGATATGATCGATCCTGCCCTCCGGCGCGGTGGCAGGTTTGACCGTGAGATCGAGATCGGCATCCCGGACACCAAAGGAAGACAGCAGATCTTCCAGATCCACACGCGGGGCATGCCACTTGCCGAGGACGTGAACCTCGACGACTACGCTCGCTCCACCCACGGCTTTGTCGGCGCCGATATCGCGCTGCTTGCAAAGGAGGCGGCGATGCACGCGCTTCGTCGGATCATACCGCAGATCAAGATCGAGGAGGAGATCCCCGCCGAGATCATCGACCAGCTCCGCGTGACGAACGAGGACTTCATCGAAGCGCATAAGCACGTTGAGCCGAGCGCGATGCGTGAGGTG
>JALNXI010000208.1 GCA_023230425.1 Methanoculleus sp.
TGGCGGTGCTGTCCGTCCCACTCGACCAGGGAGCCGATAAGGATGTTTGCATCGAGAAAATGATGGGAGGCCATGGTCGGGCATCAGCCGGATAAGTACCCCTCAATCAGCGAGGAGAGGATCCTCGTCGTGCGCTCATCCGATTCCCGGCAAGGAATGCGGCGGGCGGATTCACGGACACACCTGGTGTAGGCGCTCACCCTCGGGACCAGGGCTGCGAGGGCCTCCCGATACTCCCGCTCCCATTCCCTGAGCCTCCCGTTGTAGTAGTCGTCGTGCCCGCCCTTCAGGATACGCATCCCTCCGGCAAAGGTGTACCAGATATCCAGGGCGATCGCGTAGGTCGCTCTTATGACCGGGTACGCGATCGATTCGTCCTTTCTGGCGATATCGAACGCTTTCCCGGCTCCCGAGATGTATGCCGTAAATTCCTCGTTGAACCTCTCAAAGAGGGGTTCTTCCACGAGCACGGCTTCGCACCGGTAGAGAGCGTCTTCCAGGCGGTCAATATCCGGGGTTTTGGGGTCGCCCTCGCCCGGGTACCACTGGTTGAGCGTGCGCTGACCTTCCGGGTGCGCTGCGAGATAGTCCTTAAACGGGGCGAGAAAATTCACTCTATAACGGGGCATGAACTCGTATGGTGCATGGTTCCGGTAAATGCGGTTGACGAAGGCCTCAATGTCACAGGGGTCGATCTCCCTGACGACGCGCCCGACGACGGCGGAGGCATCGTCCTCGCATACGCTGCTCACGGCGGCGGGGCGAGCGCTGAGCACGAGGAGGGTTTTGCCGGTCTCTGTCTCCTCTTCCCGGAGGATGCCCTGAAGCGTCAGAGCCTTGATCGAAGACTCGACGACCTCGGAATAGGGGCCGTATTTATACCAGTAAAAGGGAAGATTCCTTCTCTCCCGGCCTTTTTCGGGAAGGGCTGCCCTCACCGTAAAGAGAATGGTATGGACGGTGGCTCTGGGTAATTTGAGCTCCGGTCGCACCTGGTAGATCTGCTTGATGAGCCGGGGGACGACTTCGGATGGGGACATCGTACGATCCCATGCGTCGGATGATTATATACAGATTCCTTATCGCAAACAGGCTCTCCGTATCACGCCTGCGACGCATACACTGAAGAAATCCACATATCACGGGGATAAAGGAAAGTATTGAGATGGGTATCTTTCCTGCAGCGTGAGATTGTGGTGTCAGCGGCTCCACAATCTGTGAGCCGCTGCTCCTGAGCCCGGCACGAGAGTTGACGTTTCAGCGCCGGCAGGTTATCCTCGATCACATTCCAGACCGCATCCCGGTCGATTCCAGAATAGTGGTGGATAAGGATATTCCTCATCCCGATGATGTCCGGGGTTGCGGTCCTGAATTCCGAAGAGAGACCCCGCACCGCTTCCCCGATGATCTGGAGATGGTAGATCACCTAGACCTGCGCCATCTCGTCGTCGGAGAAGTAATCACGACCCCGGGCTGATACCTTTCCGAATCCGTTCAATGGCTTCCAGGACATCCAATACTCGCTCACGGTTAAGGGCCGCGCCTCACGTACGACCCTTGAGCGGATCCGCTCACGGAGCCCCGCTTCGGTCACCACATCGACCGGGCGACGGGGGAGGAGCGCCCATGAAGTGGATGAGCAGATCAATCCCGGATCGCCACGTCGATAGCCTGCCGGCAGGACGACCCCCCGGGCAGGCCCCCGTCAGATACGTCCCGCCGGACACTCACCTCAGGTACGAGACGACCGGTTCCAGCTCCCGGTATCCGACCAGCTGCCCTGCAGTTCGACGCTGGGACTGATCGCCCCCATAGACCACAAACGATCGATCAGGGGTGTTGCCGGAAAGCCTGTTCCAGTACGTGATCTCTTTGAAGAAGTCGGAGCTTGCCGTTCTGCCCGACTTGATCTCGACCGGGATGGGATCCCATCCATCATATTCGATGATACAGTCGATCTCATGCCCGAGTTTGTCCCGCCAGAAGTAGAGATTGGACGCTTTGCCCCGGTTAAACCGGAACTTCAGAAACTCGGATATAATGAGCGATTCAAAGAGCCCGCCTTTCAGGGGATGGTAAGAAAGATCGTCGGCACTCTGTATCCCGGCCAGGTGGCAGGCAAGACCGGGATCCGTAAAGTAGAGTTTCGGCATCTTCACAAGTCGTTTATTGAAGTTTTTGTGGTGGGGCCTGATCAGGACGATCAACAACGATGTCTCAAGAAGGGATAACCACTCTTTCGCCGTGTTATGGGAGATGCCGCAGTCATTCGCGAGGG
The DNA here is from genome assembly GCA_023230425.1 of Methanoculleus sp. Lineage (GTDB taxonomy): Archaea > Halobacteriota > Methanomicrobia > Methanomicrobiales > Methanoculleaceae > Methanoculleus. The sequence goes on from JALNXI010000208.1 coordinate 2,279, forward strand.
ACGAGTAGTTCACTACCTGTCCGGACCGATAAGCGCACATCTTCATGAACGTCTGGAATGCCGAGAGGCTCTGCACCTGCTTGAGAAGGCGGAGATCGCGCTCGAGGTACGTCTGAATATACGACGAATAGAAGTCTGCCGGGTGAATGTTGCTGCTGTAGGGGCGGGGGAAGAGACCAGCATAGATGAGGTCCTCGTACCGTCCCGTCTCAATGCCGGCACTGGCAAGTTCCCTCATCGAGAGAGGAAGGAGTTTGACGATCCCGACCCGACCGGCAAGCGACTGGGATATTTGCTCCATCATCAGGAAGTTCTGGGACCCGGTGAGGATGAACCGTCCCGGCCCCGTATGCGCATCAAGAACACCCTGAAGATACGAAAAAAGCTCCGGAACCCTCTGCACCTCATCAAAGACCGCTCCGGTCTTCTCGTACTGTGCAAGAAAACTACGTGGATCCTCCTCTGCGAAGGCACGGGTGTCAGGATCTTCCAGTAATACATAGGGCAACTCCGGGAACACCGATCGAACAAGTGTTGTCTTTCCTGACTGGCGGGGGCCGATAACAGATACCGCTGGAAATCCAAGAGCGAGTGACCGGATCTTCTCCTCAGCATCCCGCCTGATGATGGGCTTCACACCCTGCACATGCATGGACATATTGTAAATACAATTTACAATATGTCCATATAACTATCCCTGTAAGGGTCGGGCGAACTACTGCATTAAGCCATCTCCATCTGCAGGTGTGGGGCGGATCACCAGTCGCACGCGGGCTTCGCGCGAGAGGCAACAGTGCACATGAAATGTTAGAGGCAATGGTGCACTGCCCGGTTCCAGCTCCACCCAGAGGTCGAGGTCGCCCAGGGTGGGGCCGGAGGGCGACCCGGAGATCCTCATGTTCGTTGCGCCATGCTGCCTGGCTATCGCGAGGATCCGGGTCCGCTTCTCCCGGATACCAGGCCGGACCAACCGGTCTTTACTCCCGCCACCGTGGCAGCGTCGAGAGGTACTGCCGCACCATCTCTTCCGCCTTCGCGGGGGGCATCCCGAGGTTCTCGGCCATCATCGGCGCATACTTCCCGACCGCCTCTTCCCGCGTAAGGCCCGGCTCGGTGAACCCCCCGTCCCGGTAGCAGTAGGTGCAGTAGATCGCGCTCCGCGACCCGTCCGCCTCCGTCCCGGCATCCTCGTCCCGGGCAAGGGGCATCCCGCAGCTCTGGCACGATCGTGTCTTCTCTCTCTCCATATAACGTCCTCCGGACGATGAACTTCTCTAGAGAGAGACGAACCCGATCGGAGATAACTATTTGCAAAAAAGGTTCCGGAGGAAGAAGTCGTGCTTCCGCCCTACTCGCGGGGCGGGAACCGGATCGTCATCCTGCCCCCGGCACCGGGTTCGAGCACCGCGTCGGGCTGGAGCGCCCCGGCGTAGCCGGCGAGGTAGGGGGCGGCCACCCGAACGTCTGCAAATGTCTCCCGGATCGCTGCGCCGTCGCCCCCGAGGGTGATCGCGATGCTCCCGTCAGCGGCATCTCTCGGCTCACAGGGGATCCCCCACATCAGGAGGAGCCCCTCCATCAGCGTGGGGGGATCGAACTGCTCCTTGTTGCAGGCGAGGAGGGCCTTTCCATCCTCTGCGCCGAGCCGCCCGGCGATGGCGGCGACCTGCTTCACGAGGTCGGGGGAGGCGTCACGAAGGAGGTTCCGCACGATCGGCCCGGCGACGTCGTGCCGCCGCAGGGACCGGGCTACCTTGATTAACTGCCAGTCCCGGGCAAATGAGGTACCGGTCCGCATCTCACCCTCTCAGGACACCATAGGCCATCACGCAGAGGCCGAGGATTACAACGATACGAGAGAAGACCGCCGACCAGAGGATGATGAACTCATCAGGCGTAAAGACGCTCACCAGGTCCGCAAAC
>JALNXI010000209.1 GCA_023230425.1 Methanoculleus sp.
GATGGCGGGGACCTCCAGCGGGTCGGTGACGGAGAATCCGTATCCCGAGAGCCTCTTGAAGTTCAGGAGGCCGCCGCCGGTGATGTGGCACATGCCGTGGACGGTGCAGGCCTCCGTCACCCGGAGCACCTCGTGGTAGATCCGGGTCGGCATCAGGAGTTCTTCGCCGAGGGTCCTGCCGTTCGAGAGAAGCGTATCGTAGGACGCATACTCCTCGACGACCCGGCGGGCGAGCGTTAAACCGTTGCTGTGCACGCCGCTTGAGGGGACGCCGACGATCCGGTCGCCGGGGATGATCCCCTCACCGGTGACGATCTTCTCTTTCTTCTGGACACCAAGACAGGTCCCCGCGAGGTCGAGGCCGTTCACGAGGCCCCGGAGGGTCGCAGTCTCGCCGCCGACGATGTTCATGTTCGCAAGCCTGGCCCCCTCATTTAAGCCCCGGCCGATCTGGGCCATCTTCTCGATCGAGAGGGCGTCGGTCGCTATGTAGTCGACGAACGCCACCGGTTCGAGGTTCATGACGTAGAGGTCGTTTACGTTCATAGCGATGCAGTCGATCCCGACGGTCTGCCAGTCGCGGAGTGCGTCGGCGACGAGCATCTTGGTGCCGACGCCGTCGACCGCGAGCGCGAGAACGAAAGGCCCAAAGTCGATCAGCCCGGCGAAGTGTCCGACCTTCCCGAGCATCGGGAATGCACCGGTCCTCTGGTAGGTGAGTGAGTCGATCAGTGCCCGCACCGCCCGGGCTTCGAGGTCGATATCGACCCCTGCTTCACGGTAAGTATGTTCAGTCATCAGAGTTCTCCGAGAGTCGGAATTCATCGTGCAGCACCTGCAGGGCCCGCTTGCCGTCCCCGCCCTTCACAACGAACGAGACGTTCACCTCGCTTGAGCCCTGCGAGATCATCATGGTGTTGATCCCGGCCCGGCCGAGCGCCGAGAAGATCCGGCCGCCCGTCCCCGGGGTGCCGGCCATCCCCGCACCCACGACGGCGACCGCAGCGACGTCCCGGTCGTAGGTAGCCTCCCGCACGACACCCTGCTTCACGATCGGGGTGAGGGCGGCAATCGCGGCCTCCAGATGGGACTCGTCGATGATGAGGGATATGTTTGCTTCGGAGGAGCCCTGCGAGATCAGCATGACGTTCACCTCCCGCTCCGCGAGCGCGGAGAAGATCGTCTTCGCGACGCCAGGGCGGCCGATCATCTGGGCACCGTTGATGTTGACCAGGGCCACCTTCTCGATCAGGGCGATGGCCTTGACCACCCGCTTCTCCTGGTGCTCATCCCGGAGGATGAGGGTGCCGGGGAGGTCGGGCCGGAACGTGTTCCGGACCCGGATCGGTATATCCTTCTGCATCGCGGGTTCGACCGACCGCGGGTGGAGAACCCTCGCGCCGAAGTAGGAGAGTTCCATCACCTCCAGGTAGGATATGTCGTCGAGGACCCGGGCATCCTTGATGACCCGGGGGTCGGAGGTCATCACCCCGTCGACGTCGGTCCAGATCCAGATCTCGTCGGCATCGATCCCGGCGCCGATGACGGCGGCCGAGTAGTCGGAGCCGCTCCGCCCGAGGGTGGTGATGACGCCCTGCTCGGTCGCCCCCATAAAGCCCATGATCACCGGGACGGTCTCGGCGAGCAGCGGCACGACCCGGCTCCGGATGCTCGTCTCACTCGCCGGGAGGGCGCGGGCGTCCCCGTGGTTGGCGGTCGTGACGATCCCGGCCTCGGCGCCGTCGAGGGGGACCGAGGGGATGGCACGCTGCCGGAGTGCGGCGCTCACGATCGGGGCGGAGAGCCGTTCCCCGAAGGATATGATGTAGTCGCGGGACCGGGGAGTCAGCTCCTTCAAGGTGTGCACGGCGGTGAGGATGTTCTGCAGCCGGGTGAGTCGGTCGTCGATGACCGCCGTCACCTCGTCGACGTAGTCGGGGGCCACCTCGCCAAGGAGCCGGATGTGCCGGGTCCGCATCGCAAGAAGAAACGTCCCGATCGGGGGCTGTTTCTTACTCTTTACGACTTCATCAGCCACCGCTATGATCTGGTCGGTAACCCCTGAGCATGCCGATACGACCAGCGCAACCTCGTCGCCTGCTCGCCGGTGCGGTTCTACGATGTCTGCGACCCGCCGGATACAGTCTGCTTCCCCGACGGAGGTGCCGCCAAATTTCATTAAAAGCCTCATTCTGGCTCACGCGTCCCCTGCAATTACTTTATGGTAGTATACAACGCACAAACTAATAAGATGCTTGTAAACGAGATTGTGGACGCGCACGTGCTGGTTATCGGAAGCGGCGGCGCTGGGGCGCGGGCTGCCATCGAGGCCTCCCGGTACGGCAGCGTGGTCATGGTCTCCAAGACCATCGCCGGCAAAGGCGGGTGCACGACGATGGCGGAAGGTGGCTTCAACGCCGTGTTGCGGGACCAGGACTCCGTCGATGTCCACCGCGAGGATACGCTCAAGGGCGGAGCATACCTCAACGACCCGGCACTCGTGGACGTCCTCGCCCGTGAGGCGCCGGAGCGGCTCGCGGATCTCGTCCGGTGGGGAGCGGTCTTCGATGTCACGGACGATCGAAAGGTGGCGCAACGGCCGTTCGGCGGGCAGCGGTTCCCCCGGACCTGTTACGCCGGGGACCGGACCGGCCACGAGATCATGATGACCCTCCTCGACCGCCTCGACGCAACGGATACGCAGCTGTATCAGGAGGTCTCGGTTGTCGACCTCATACGGGACGAGAACGGCGCGGTCGCCGGCGCAGTCGCTCTGGACCGGGACGGGGACCTCGTGCTCTTCCGGGCCGACGCCACGGTGCTTGCGACCGGCGGGGGGACGCAGGCCTACGATATATCCACGAACTCCGCCGCCGGGACAGGCGACGGGTTTGCGATGGCCTACCGGGCGGGGGCGGAACTGATCGATATGGAGATGGTCCAGTTCCACCCGACAGGTGCGGTCTACCCCTACGACGCCCGCGGCCGGCTGGTGACGGAGGCGGTCCGGGGTGAAGGGGGGATCCTCTTAAACGCGCGAAGGGAGCGGTTCATGGAGCGCTACGACCCCGATCGGATGGAGCTCTCGACCCGGGACGTGGTGGCCCGGGCGATCGCGACCGAGGTGCTGGAGGGCCGGGGGACGAACCGCGGCGGAGTCTACCTGGACGTGACCCACCTCCCCGCAGAACGGATCGAGGCCCGGCTCCCGGTGATGCTTGAGCAATTCCTCGCCTACGGCGTGGATATCCGGCGGGAGCCGATGGAGGTGGCGCCCACCGCCCACCATATCATGGGCGGTCTCCGGATCACGCCTGCGTGCCGGACGACCATCCCCGGCCTCTTCGCCTGCGGGGAGGTGGCCGGCGGGGTGCACGGTGCAAACCGCCTCGGCGGGAACGCGCTTGCGGATACGCAGGTCTTCGGGAAGCGTGCCGGGGAGTTCGCCGGGAAGGCACCGGAACACAGCGGCCGGATCGATCCCGCACGGGTCGATGCGGAACTCCGTATGCTCGACGCCTTCTTCGAGGGGGCCGTGAGCCCCGCAGAGGTGCGTAAGGACTTAAAACACACGATGTGGAACCAGGCCGGGATCTTCCGGAGCGCCCCCGACCTCCGGACGGCGCTCGGGCATATCCGGCGGCTCGCCGACCGACGGCTCCTCGCCGCCTCGACAGCGAACCTTCTCGACTGCTGCACGGTCCGGAACATGTGCACCACGGCGTCCCTGATCGTCCGGTGCGCCCTGTTGCGGCCCGAGAACCGGGGGGCTCACGTCCGGCGGGACGCTGAGGTCGTCACGGATCCGGCGACGTCGCCGTTCGGCCACACCTACGTCTCGCTCGCGCGGGAAGGGATTGAGTGCCGGGAGGTGCCGGTATGAAAGAGATCACCCTCCGGGTCTCCCGCTACGACCCCGCTCTGGACGCGGAGCCCCGCTTCGAGGAGTACACGGTCCGGGTCAACGAGGGCGCCCGGGTGCTCCACGCCCTCCACGCTATCCGCGACGAGTGCGACCCGACGCTCGCCTACCGCTACTGCTGCGGGTCGGGGCAGTGCGGGAGCTGCGCCGTCCAGGTGGACGGGACGCCCGCCCTCGCCTGCATGGCGGAGGCCCGCGACGGTATGACGATCGAGCCGCTGGACCTCCCGGTCTTGAAAGACCTGATGGTGGATATGAGCCCGGTGATAG
>JALNXI010000210.1 GCA_023230425.1 Methanoculleus sp.
TCGCGGTGATGGTTGTGCCGTTGACGAGCGAGGAGACCGCATCTCCCCCGGTGCTGTAACCGTCAAGCACCCAGTCCGTCCCGGCGATCGGGAGGTCAGGCGTCCGGGCGACCTGCTCAAAGGCCAGCAGGTCGGCACCCTCGCGATCCACGAGGATCAGCCGGTCGCCTTCCACACAGTAAGAGGTGACGTTTGCGAGGAGTCCGAGGTAGCGGTCCTCCTGCTCCATGATGCCCTTCGGCTCGCTGCAGTACATCTCAGTCCTTATGGCCGGCTCAATAGTGAGGTTCGCGCCGTCTGTAGCGTAGTCTGCACCGTAGTGGTTGCACCCGGCCGACCCGCCGAGCCTGCCGTCAGCGCCGAAAACAACCGTGATCGTCGTGCCGGTGAGGGCCGGGACCATAGTGCCGTTCTCGTCGGCGAGGCTTGTGAGCGTCCAGGATGTCCCGGCGAGGCCTGCAGGCGCCTCCTTCACGAAGGTGAGCGTCGTGGCTCCTGCAGCGTCGGTGAGGAGGAGTCGGTCGTTCTCGATCCGGCATCCTGTCGCCGAGCCAAGGAGATCCATGAACCGCGCCTCCTGCTCCATGATACCTTCCGGCTCTTCGCAGAACTTCAGCGTCTGGATGAGGGAGGAGACCGAGAGGTTCGTACCGTTGAGCACATAGTCGCCGCCGTACTGGTTGCACCCGGCGGAGCCCGTGACCTTTCCGTCGCCGAATCGGGCCGATACCACCGATCCCGGCAGAACCGGGACGAGCGTACCGTTCCCGTCAAGGTAGGACTCGAGCGACCAGGAGGTCCCCGTAAGCCCGACGACCGCACCGGGCGTCGACGTGCCCGCCATACATCCCGCGGTGACGATTGCCGCCACAACGATGATGAGCAGTGACGCCCCCGCGAGGATATTGTTTCTGTTCGTTCTTCTGTTCGGTGCCATACACCACCATATGGGCGGGAATGAGAGATAAACGAATGGTAGGGTACGAAAAAAATTGAACCTATACGTGCCTGGTTTGCCAAACCAGGAGAATATTGTGGGCATTAGCGGTTAGGCCGCCCCGCGCCCCCGCTCGCCGGTGCTGCACAGGGATGCACGGGTGGTTATACCCCCCTGCAGTTTCTTGATCCTGATCTCTCCACGAGAGTCACGGCGCTTCAGCGCATGCATGGCATTTATCTTGCGGGGGTGAAGGACTATACCGGGTGTGGGGCTCCCGTCACGGAACCAGCGGATGCCCTTTCCGGTATGGGGGAAGAGTGCGATGGTAGAATTGATCCTGCTACGGCACGGCGAGAGCGTCTGGAACAGGGAGGGGCGGTTCACGGGCTGGACCGACGTGGATCTCTCGGCCTGGGGCATCGAGGAGGCCCACCGGGCGGCGGCGCTCCTCAACGACAGCGGGTATACGTTCCGCGTCGCCTACACGTCCGTCCTGAAACGGGCCATCCGAACGCTCTGGATCGTCATGGACGACCTCGACCTCATGTACGTCCCGGTGCACCGGTCGTGGCGGTTGAACGAGAAGAGTTACGGCACCCTGCAGGGCCTGGAGAAGAAGGAGACCGCCGCAAAATACGGTGCTGAACAGGTGCACCTCTGGCGCCGGGCATACGATGTGCGGCCGCCGCCGCTCCCGTGGGACGACCCGAGGCACCCGCGGTTCGACCCCCGCTACGCAGACCAGGACCCGGAGAGCCTCCCTGCGACCGAATCCCTGCATGACACACTCAAGCGGGTGCTCCCCTGCTGGGAGGGCCACATCACAGGGGACCTCCGGAGGGGCAGACCCGTCCTGGTCGCCGCCCACGGAAACAGCCTCCGCGCCCTGGTCAAACACCTGGATGGTATCCCGGACGACGAGATAGCGGACCTCAACATCCCCACCGGCTACCCGCTCATCTACGAACTGGACGGCGACTTACAGGCCGCGAGGCACTACTATCTGGGCGACCCGGAAGAAGTCGCGGCGGCCGCCCGGGGCGTGGCCCGGCAGGCCGGGCCGCCGGGGTAGGTCAGGGCAACGGGCAATCCATCTGGCGGATCCACCCCGGGCGGGATAGGTCCCCCTCCCCCCACAGAGGACATCCGTAAGTCCCCCTTTTGACCCCACCCCGCCCGGCCTTCGGCCTCCTCCCCCGCCCCTCGGGGGGCGGGGGCAGTGCGGGGCGATACCTGATGGGAAGCCGTGTCCGGGGATGCGCTGAACCAGCGGAGATCGGATGCCGGGTGCAGGAAGACTGTAGATATGTCGGGCCCGGTTCTTCTCCGTGCATATCCCCATGCAGTGGACCGTGGCGGCTAGCGCCATGGGGGAGGGGACCGGGGAGGGGGGGTTCCCCCATATGCGCTAACTTTAGCCATGAGGATTCGAGAGGATAATGCCCTATTCCATGAAATGTGGCTGATTTGATGGATTATCAGCCACACGGTTCCGGTGGTGTGCGGCAATAGTCCTCCTCCTCTGAAAACAATAGTGATCACGGGAATCTCACTGGAAAAGGACAGCCTCAGGGCATAGATGAGAACTCGCCGATTGCCTGATACTTGACGGTATCAACGAGAATTCATTACACCCACCTGGTAAGTTAACGCCTATGGGGCTTGCCCCCTCCCCCCACAGGAGATACTCGTACATCTCACTCCGGCATCCCCCACCCCCGGGGCAGGGATAGTACGAGGCAGTACCCGGCGGTGCGCCGTGCCGGGAAATCCGTTTCTGTTCTGACCGGGATTTTGGTGTGAACACTCCAACCCTCTCGCCCCCTCCCGGGGCAGAACTCAGCGGAGGAAGATCATATATACCACCCGGCAGAGGGAACCTCCTGTCAGACAGGGAGAAGTCTTATGAAGAAAGTTGCCATCAACGGGTTCGGGCGGATTGGGCGGAAGGGCCTCTACAACTACCTCACCGATACACCGGAGAATATCGAGATCGTCGCGGTAAACGACCCAAACCCGACAGAAGAACTCGCCTACCTGCTGAAGTACGACTCGGTCCACGGGCGGGCGCCCTTCCCGGTCGAAGCCGGCCCGGACCGTCTGGGATTCGGATCGAAGGAGGTGCAGGTGCTGCACGAGAGGGACCCTGCACGCCTCCCGTGGAACGACCTCGGCGTGGATATGGTGCTTGAGTGCACGGGCCGCTTCACCGAGCGGGCGGCCTCCGCCAAACACCTGGATGCCGGGGCCGCACGGGTCGTCATCAGCGCACCCTCGCCCGACGCAGACCTGACGGTCGTGCTTGGCGTCAACGAGGGTTCCTATGACCCCTCAAAGCACATCATCGTCTCGAACGCCTCCTGCACGACCAACGCGCTTGCGCCGGCGGCGAAGGTGCTCAACGACACCTTCGGCGTCGAACGGCTGATGGCGACGGCGATCCATGCCTACACCGCCACCCAGGCACTGGTCGACCGGGCCACAAAGAAACCCCGCCGGGGGCGTGCCGCGGCGGTCTCGCTGATCCCGACGACGACCGGCGCCGCCGTCGCCACCACCCACGTCCTCCCCGAACTCACCGGGAAGATGGACGCGATCGCGATCCGGGCCCCCATCCCCGATGGGTCGGTCGTCGATATCGTCGCAGAACTGAAGCGGGACACAACAGGGGACGCGGTGAATGCCGCGATGAAGCAGGCGGCTGAAGGGCACATGAAGGGGTTCCTCGCGTACACAGAAGATCCGCTCGTGTCTGCCGATATCGTCGGCGACCCGCACTCCGGGGTCATCGACGGCCGGTCCACGAGCGTCGTCGGCGGGAGGATGGCCCGGGTCCTGGTCTGGTATGATAATGAGTTCGCGTACGCGAAGCGGATGGTCGATATCGCCTCCTACATGGCCTCCCGGGAGTGAGAGGGACCTATGATAAAACTGGTCTTCTTCGACCTGGACGAGCACGAACAGGACGTGGTCAGGGACGCCTTTGCCCGCGAGAGCGGCTACGAGGTTAACCTGCATTCTGAACCGCTCACAAGCCGGAACGCATCGGTTGCCCACGACGCTGATGGTATCGGGGTCTTTGTCACATCGCACGTCACCAGGGAGATCCTCGACCGGCTACCGAACCTCAGGGTGATCGCCGCCATGTCCACCGGGTTTGACCATATCGACGTGGATGCCTGCCGGGAGAGGAACATCGCCGTCTTTAACGTGCCGCTCTACGGTGATTC
>JALNXI010000010.1 GCA_023230425.1 Methanoculleus sp.
GTCCGGCACCAATCTCGTCAGGGATGAACGACAGCCGGAAGAGGGTGGGCGTTACCAGAGCCCGATAACGGAAATTTTCGGTCGGATCCACCGAGATCGATTATCAGTTCTCTGCTGAAGCACTACCAGCAATCCCCCTCGGGAGAACAGGGTGCCGAAACCTTAACGCTTCGGCCCGCCGACCTTTTTCCTCATGTGGCAGGCGCTGGATATCGGGACCTGGATCGCCGGACGGCGGTCGGATCTCGACCGGGTAAAGGGTCCGGTCTCAGAGATCATCGGGAGGGTGCGGGCAGAGGGCGACGATGCCCTGATCGACCTGACGAAGCGGTTCGACGGCATCGACCTCACTGAGATCGCCGTCTCCGACGAGGAGCGGGAGGCGGCCTACGATCTGGTGGACGCACAACTGGTCGAGAGCCTTGTGCAGGCGGAGGCGCGGATCAGCCGGTTCCACGAGCTGCAGCGCGGGCGCGACCTCTGGCTGCAGGAGATGGAACCCGGGATCACCCTCGGCGTCAAGACGACTCCCTTATCCCGTGTCGGGGCATACGTCCCCGGCGGGCGGGCGGCATACCCCTCGACGGCGCTGATGTGCACAATCCCTGCGATGGTCGCCGGTGTTGGGGAGATCTGCTGCTGCACCCCGCCGCCGGTCAACCCGATCACGCTTGTGGCGCTCGATATAGCCGGTGTTGATGAGGTCTACCGGGTCGGTGGCGCCCAGGCGATTGCGGCCATGGCGATCGGGACGGAGACGGTTCCGAGGGTGGAGAAGATCGTCGGTCCGGGCAACGTCTACGTCACCGCCGCGAAGATGCTTCTCCGGGATGAGGCCGAGATCGACTTCCCGGCTGGCCCGAGCGAGATCGCGATCCTCGCAGATAGCACGGCGAACCCGGTATTCGTCGCGGCAGATATCCTTGCCCAGGCGGAGCACGATCCAAACGCCGCCTGCGTCCTCGTAACCACGGACGCAGCCCTCGCCGATGCGGTCACCGAGCAGGTGAAGCGGATGGCGGCGGCTGCGGAGCGGCGGGATATCATACAGAAAGCGCTCGACCACTCCGGCTACATCGTGGCCGGTGACATCGATGAGGCGATAGAGACGGTCAACGGCATCGCCCCCGAGCACCTCTCGGTGCAGGTGGCCGACCCGCTCGCCGTCCTCAACCGAATCAGGAGCGCCGGGTCGATATTCGTCGGCCCCTACTCGGCGGTGGCCTGTGGCGACTACGCGTCGGGGACAAACCACGTCCTCCCGACGGCAGGCTACTCCAGTCTCTACTCGGGGCTTGACGTGAACCACTTCTGCCGGCGCTCAACGGTCCAGATGATCGCGCGGGAGGGCCTTGAGGCGATCGGCGATGTGGTGGAGACGATCGCCGACGCGGAGGGGCTCCACGCCCACGCGGAGTCGGTGAGGGTAAGGAGAAGGGGATAAGGGAAACCAGAGGTCTTCGAGACCGGAGCGGGACCGCTCCGGTCGTTCCGGACAAAAGTAAGATGGATTATCGTGAGGTCGGCGGTGAGGGCTCCGGCGCGGCCTCCCCGTGGACCATTCGTATCTTCTCGATCGCGTCCTCCGCGACGCTTCTCTCCTCCGTATCCCCGCTCCGGGCGAGTTCCTGCAACGCATCGATCGCCCGCGAGTTGCCGATGTACTTGAGCGCCCCCGCCGCATAGAGCCGGACGTTCCGGTCGGCGTCCTTCGTCGCCGCGATCAGCGGCTCGACCGCGGCATCGCCTATCCGGAAGAGGGCGCCTCCCGCCGCACCCCGGACGTCGGGGTTCCTGTCGCGGAGCGCCGCGACGAGGGGCTCCACCGCAGCCGGATCGCCGGTATCGCCGAGGACGCCGGCCGCGACGATCTGGACCTCCGGGTCGGGGTCGGCAAGCATCGTTGCAAGCGGTTCTACCGCCCTGCGCCCGAACTTCGCGAGCGCTCCCGATGCCTGGCACCGGAGATCGTCGTTCCTGTCATGAAGCGCCCGGACGAGGGGCTCCACCGCCGCGGGATCGGCGATCTCGCCGAGGATGGCGGCCGCATAAACCCGCCGGAGGTCTCTTCGGGTCTCGACCTCCCATCTCCGGCCGCCGGATCCGGTTACCTTCATCGTGCCTTCTGCAACCTCCGGCTCTTCGTAGTTCTCCGATGCCTCCGGGTGCTCGATGAGTTCGACCAGCGGCCCGACCGCCGGGCTCCCAAGCATGGCAAGCGAGTCTGCCGCCGCTTCCCGCACCGCCGTCAGCGGATCACCAAGCGCCCGGATGAGCGGCCCCGTTGCCCTCGCATCACCGGAGTCCCCCAGTGCCAGGGCGGCTCGCTGGCGGGTCAGGCCGTCATCGCTCCCCAGCGCCTCGACCAGGCCGTCAATGTCCTCCTCCGCCCTCAGGATACCGATGTTGAATCGCCTCTCTTCCATGGGAATACTCTCCCTCTGCAACCTCTTCGCCTCCGAATTTCGCGTATAGCGATCGTTTTGATATAATAACCCTGTCTATGCACCGGCCCAACTCTGCCCCGGCACCATGATGCCGCCATCTATGGGCACGCGGCATGCCGCGTCCACGACACCGGGAAAAAAGATAGCCTGCCCCGGGCATCAGCGGGGCGCCGGCGGGACGGACGTGGCCGCACCCTGCCTCTTCCGGAACCGTGCCAGCCCATCCTCGGCCGCCCTCCGGACGGCGGGGTCGCTGTCGGAGAGCGACCGGGTGAGGACCCCCTCTGCCCGCGGGTCGGCGATCTCGCCGAGGATGACGGCGGCATAGGCCCGGCGCAGCCCCGGCTTCATGCCGGGGGGGACACCCTCCGTCACGACACCGGCCCTCCTCCCTTCCGGGAAGAGCGCCTCGTGCTCCCTCACGCCCTCGGGACCGGCAAGGAGATCGTGCTGTGCAAGCTCCCGGTGCTGGAGGGTCTTCTTTCCGGGAGGTATGCCCTCCGGGCCGGCGAGGAGGTCATGCTGGGTGATCCCCTCCTCCTCATGTTCGAGGGCTCTTCTACCGCCTGCTCTCTTAAGGTCCTCCGGGCCGCCGAGCGCATCGTGCTGGGTGAGCCCTTCCTCCTCATGCTCGAGCGCTTTCCGGCCTCCGGCCTTTTTGAGGGCCTCCGGACCACCGAGCGCGTCGTGCTGCGTAATACCCCCCCGGTGCTGGAGCGTCCTCTTTGCGGGCGGTATCCCCTCGGGGCCCGCGAGGAGGTCGAACTGGGTAAGCCCCTCCCCGGACTCTTCCCGCGGCACGCCGTATATCATTGCAATATCGGGGCGCTCGAGGAGATCGACCAGCGGCTCGACCGCCGGCGTCCCGACCATGGCGAGCGCGTTCGCCGCCCCCTCCCGGACTGATTGGACCGGATCGGCGAGCGCACGGATGAGGGGGTCCACCGCCCTCCATTCACCGAGCGCGCCAAGAGCGAGGGCGGCGCTCCGGCGAACTTCGGGATCGCTGCTCTGCAGCGCTTCCGTCAGACTGCCAATATCCCGCTTCGACGCCATAGGACCAACATCATGCCGCTCCTCCTCTGCTGTAACATCCCTTCTCTGCACCACAATCACCTCTGGATTGGGCGTTTATAACCGGCCAGGAGTATAATAATCTTACGTATAATAATTGCCACATAGTATGACGGGGATCCGGGCCGCTCCCGGGGTGGTTACGCCGGGAAACGCGGGCCAGGAGTTACAGGTATTTAACCCCGCGTGGCAAGGAGAGTATCATGCCGGAGGAGAAGAGGAAGGCGGAACTGAAGATCTCCGGGATGCACTGCGCATCCTGCGCCCTCAATATAGAACACGCTCTCCGGGGCCGGGACGACGTCTACGATGCCCGGGTCAACCTCGCGGTCGAGACCGCCATCGTCGAGTACGACCCGACGAAGGCCAGCCTCGCAGACCTCGAGCGGACGGTCGTCGACGCCGGCTACGAGGTCGTGCACAACGAGGTCACCGTCCGTATAGGCGGGATGGTCTGCGCAAGTTGCGCTCAGGTGATCGAGGCCTCGCTCACCGCTCTTGATGGGGTCTACGATGCCCGGGTCAACCTTGCCAGCGAGACCGCGCATATCGTCTACAACCCCGTGCTCGTCACCGTATCCGACATCCGGGCCGCCGTCGAGGATGCTGGCTACCAATACCTGGGACTTCTGGAGGAGGTCTCCGAAGATGTTGAGGCCCGGATGCGGGAGGAGGATCTCCGGGACAAGGCCCGGCGGTTCACCATCGGGTTCGCGGTGAGTATACCGCTCTTCCTCATCATGCTCTTCCGGGTGCCGGAGATGGTCGCCCTCCCGGTCTCGGCGAACCTCATCATGCTCATCATCACCGCCCCGGTCTTTCTCTATGTCAGCGCCCCCATCTTCAGGGCGGCCGCCGCCGCGCTCCGGAACCGGGCGCTGACCATGGACGTCATGTACGCGATGGGCATCGGCGTCGCATACGGTGCAAGCGTCCTCGGGACGTTTGAGGTCGTCCTCACACCGGAGTTCAACTTCTACGACACAGCGGTGATGCTCGCGGCGTTCCTGACACTCGGGAGGTACCTTGAGGCCCGGGCCAAAGGAAGGACGTCGGAGGCGATCAAGAACCTGATCGGTCTCCGGCCCCGGACCGCGACGGTGATCCGGGACGGGCGGGAGATCGAGGTCGCTATCGATGACGTGGTCGTCGGCGACGTCCTCCTGGTCAGGCCGGGGGAGAAGGTGCCGGTGGACGGGGTGGTCGTGGGCGGCGAGAGTTCAGTCGATGAATCGATGATCACCGGCGAGCCCATCCCGGCCGACAAACAGGAGGGCGACGAGGTTGTCGGCGGCACCCTGAACGTGAACGGCGTGCTCTCGGTCCGGGCCGAGAAGATCGGGAAGGATATGGTGCTTGCGCAGATCATCAGGCTTGTCCGGGACGCCCAGGGTTCAAAGCCGCCGGTGGAGCGGATCGCTGACGTCGCGGTCTCCTACTTCATACCGGTCGTCCTCGCGATAGCAACCGCCGCCTTCCTCGTCTGGTACGTGGTCCTCGGCGCCCCTCTCCTCTTCTCGCTCACGGTGCTGATCTCTATTCTCGTCGTCGCCTGCCCCTGTGCGCTCGGGCTCGCTACCCCGACCGCCGTGACTGTCGGGATTGGCCGGGGCGCCGAACTTGGAGTGCTGATCCGGAACGGTGAAGCGCTTGAGATATCCCAAAGCCTGACTGCGGTCGTCTTCGACAAGACCGGAACGCTCACCCGGGGGAAGCCGGACGTCACCGATATAGTCGCGGCCGGGATGCCGGAGGATCGGCTTCTTTCCGTTGCGGCGGCGGTCGAGCGGAACTCACAGCACCCGCTCGCGGAGGCGGTCGTGCGGCGGGCACAGAGCGCCGGCATATCAGTCCCGGAGTCGGAGCGGTTCACAACCTTCGGCGGCAGGGGGGTCAGCGCCATGGTGGAGGGCGAAGAGGTGCTGATCGGAAACCAGCCGTTTCTTGAGGAGCACCGAATCGTCATCCCGCCGGAGGCAGAGAGGCAGATAGCCGCTCTCCAGGACGAGGGGAAGACCGCCGTTCTGGTCGCCGCCGGGGCCGGGTTCGCGGGCATCCTTGCCATCGCCGATACCCTCAAGCCGACGACGAAGACCGCCGTCGCGGACCTGAAAAGGATGGGCCTATCGGTGACGATGATCACGGGCGACAACGAGCGGACGGCAAACGCCATCGCGCGGGAGGTCGGCATCGATGATGTCCATGCCGGGGTGCTGCCGCAGGATAAGGCCCGGGAGGTCCGGGCCCTCCAGGAACGGGGCGAAGTCGTGGCGTTCGTGGGCGACGGGATCAACGACGCCCCGGCGCTCGCGCAGGCGGACGTTGGTATCGCCATCGGGAGCGGGACCGATGTGGCGATCGAGAGCGGAGGTATCGTCCTTATCCGCGACGACCTGATCGACGCCGTCGCGGCCATCGAGCTCTCCCGGAAGGTGATGTCCCGGATCAAACAGAACCTCTTCTGGGCGTTCGCCTACAACGCAGCCCTCATCCCCCTCGCCGCAGGTGTGCTCTACCCCTTCTACGGCATAACGTTCCGGCCGGAGCTTGCGGCGCTCGCGATGGCACTCTCGTCGGTGACGGTCGTCTCGCTCTCCCTGCTGCTCAAGACTTATATACCCCCGGCGAAGAGGGGAACCCTGTCGGAGGTTGATGCACGTGGCAGCAGTTGATCCGGTATGCAAGATGGACGTCGACGAGGCGACCGCGAAGTACACCGCTGAGTATAAGGGCAAAACCTACTACTTCTGCGCTCCGGGGTGCAAGAAGCTCTTCGAGCGGAACCCGGAGGCCTACCTGAAGGGGTCATGACCCCTTTTTGCGACAGGATGCCCATCCGGGGCACACCTGCCCCGGGAGGATACCGGAAAGGGCATATACTCTCTTGAGAATACAGTATTCTTGAAACAGGGCAATATCTGCCGGCATTTTTGATATAGCACTATACGGTTTACGCCCCCGGACCCCTGCCGCTCCTCAACCCGCTCTGAAGACCGCCCTCGCCCCCGCTCCCGGAGGTTATCTGGTGGGAGATATCATCAGAACCGGTAGACCTGCTTCCCGGTTCGTGCCCCCTGCCGCCCTTCTCCCGGCGCAAGACCGTCGACGTCGTCGCAGGTCCCCCGGAGGAAAGCGCTCGCGTTGTCGGCGAAGTGGACCGCCCAGGCCTCGGGGGTCCGGGGCTGGACCTCGCCGTGAGGGCCGTGGTGCGACATCAGGATATGGAGGATGTGGCTGAACCGTGAGGGGTCGACACCGGCGGAGTGCCGCATGAGTGCGGCAGCCCCGAGCACGGTATGCCCGACGAGGGTGTACTCGGGGAGCGCGACGAACGAGAAGCCCTGGCGGCGGAAGCAGGATGCTTTCCCTATGTCGTGGAGGAGCGCTCCGGCGAGCAGCACGTCGGTATCCATCTCCGCCCGGCAGACCGCGCCCGCCAGGCTCGCCGCAATCTCCACGGTCTCGAGGGTGTGCTCCGCAAGGCCGCCGGTGTAGGCGTGGTGCCGGACTTTTGCCGCGGGCGCTTCAAAGAATCCGGGTGCGTCGTTCATCACTCGTGAAACGAGAGAGGATATGCCGGGATCCTCAATCCGGGTGGCCATGCGGGCGAGGCCCCGCCGGACCCCGTCGCCGTCGGCGGGTGCATAGGTAAACCATGACGGGTCGAGAAGATCTCCCCGGACCGGGGTTGCGAGGCTGGCGATACCGTCGTTCACGTTGACCTCGCAGGTGCCGTTGAAGACCTTCGCGTAGCCCTGGATCTGATAGACCTCACCGGGCAGGATAGCGCGGCAGAACGCTTCGATCTGCTCCACGCCATGATCGGGCGTCCCCCACACCTTACACGTCCCCCGGCCGGTCCGGTCGGATATGTTGAGCAGGATATACTTGCCGCCCCGCTTCTCCCGAAGTTCTGCAGCATCCACGACGAAAGGTGCGTCGACCGGCACACCTCCGGAGATCCCCTCCACGAAGACTGTCTTCTCAAACACCGGCTCACTGCTCTTGCAGAATCCGTCCACCCAGGAAGCCTTAAAACCCGGCGGTTTGTTCCGGGGGAGCGACGTTCCGATGGGAACGGAGCTCGAGCACCGTTAAGATGCGAATTGCGACGGACGGAACGTCCAGAGTTCAAGCACTCGAAGAGCGCGAACCGCGAAGGTAAGCCTACCCCGCGGCGCCCTTCACCCGAACCGGAGGCGGACCATCCCACGGAGCATCTCCTTCGCGTCCGACGCCCCCACTTTCGACTCGTCCCGGTTCTCCCAGGTGATCGGGACCTCTTCCACCCGGCAGCCGCTCTGCCGTAGCCGCCAGAGGAGTTCGACATCGAACTCGAACCCCGTTGACCGGATGGAAGGGAGAACGGCGTCGATCGCCTCCCGCCGGAAGGCCTTGGCGCCGCACTGGGTGTCCTGGTAGTCAAGCCCGAAGAGCAGCCGAACGAGGAGGTTGAAGAGACGGCTCTCAACCCGGCGCCGGAAGCCCTGCCGAACTGTCAGGACCGATCCCGGGACCCAGCGTGAACCGATAGCACCGTCCGCGGTTGCGAGGCTGGCAAAGAGACGCTCCATCTCGGCAAGGGATGTCGAGCCGTCGGCATCCATGTACCCGACGTAGCGGGTGGCCGCAGCCCTCATGCCGGCCACGACGCCGCCTCCCTTACCGAGGCGGGCCGGGAACGTCAGGCACCGGATGGAGAGCGACGGGTGAGCGGTCGCGAAAGCGCTGATGACGGCGGGGGTGGCATCGGTCCCGTCGCAGACGAAGATCAGGTCGCCGGCAAACCCGGATATGTCCTCGAGGAGCGACCGTATCCGCCTCTCCTCGTTGTATGCGGGGATCACCAGGGTGCAGTCCGCCCGGTCCACGTCACCGCCTTCCGTATCGTTTAACATTCGAGTTTCGTGATGATGGTATCGGCGAATTGGGCTGCAGCAGTGGGACCGTTCGCGGTCACGATCTGCATGTCTGCGACGACCGGGATATCGAGGAGGTTTGCCCCTCCCTTCTTCATCTCCGCGACAGCCGCAGGACTTCGGTACACCGTGGCCTGCCGCCCGGCGAGGATGCCCGCCCGCGCGAGGACGACCGGCGCGAGGCAGATGGCGGCGACGACCCTGCCCTGCTCGAAGAATGCCCGGACAAGGGCCGAAAGCCTCTTGCTTCCCCAGAGATGGTCCTGTGAACCGGCGCCGCCCACGACCACGATCCCGGCGTAGTCGTCGGGGTCTACGTCGTCAAACGTCATGGCCGCCTCCGCGGTGGCCCCGAGCATCCCCGTGCATCTGCCGGTGGTCGTCGAGGCGATATCGACGTCGATCCCCGCCTCCTCAAAGACCCTCCTCGGGGTCTCCAGTTCCTCGTCCCTGAACCGTTCGGGTGCAATCGCAAGCAAGAGTTTCATGCAGGTTTCCTATCAAGGGTTTGCTCATAAGTGTATTGATGGTTGTGGGGCATACTCGATGAGCCGGGGTATGGCTATCTCCAGGCCGTCATCACGCCCGCATTTTGAAATAAAGTTATTATAATAATGACGCTATTGAAGTGCAGACCCCATGGTGCTGCGGGAGGCTCAACCTTCCCCGATGGACCCGCGTTTCATGGCGGCCCGCCGGAGACCCCGGGAGACGGAGGGTATCGGCGGTCTCCGGCGCGGACTGCAGCACGTTTGCCGGGGTGAAGATGAGGAGAGGTAAACCATGCAACGCAGCACCTACACTGGAATAATTCTCCTGTCGGCACTCGTGCTCATCACAGCCGCGGGAGCGGGGGCAGGAGATCAGGCAGTTCTATGGAATCGGACGTATGGAGAACCGGGTGCCGGGGAAGCGGCGTACGCAATCGTCCCGGATCCCGGAGGCGGATTCTTCCTCGCCGGGGAGACCGCATCGCCCGGGGAGGGGAAGACGGACGCCCGGGTGATCAGGCTGACGCCGGAGGGCGCCGAAGAGTGGAACAGGACCTACGGCGGGGAGGAGACCGACACCGCGCGCTCAATCATCCGGACCGGCGACGGCAACCTCCTCTTCGCCGGTAACCTCACCTTCGTCACGAACGGCACGCGGCTGGACACCGACGCCTGGCTCATGAAGATTGACCCGTCGGGCGGTGAGGTCTGGAACCGGACCTACGGCGGCCCTGATGTCAATGCCTCGGCAAACGCGGTGACCTTGGCCGATGACGGCGGTTACCTCTTCGTCGGCTCCATCACACCCCGGGGAGGGAACGAGTCGGACGCCTGGGCAGTCCGGGTGAACGAGACGGGCGGCGAAGTCTGGCGGCGGGTCCTCGGCGGAGCGGGGAACGAGACCGCGAACGCCGTCACCGGGCTTCCCGGTGGGGACTTCGTCGTTGCCGGCAGCACCGAATCCTCCGGAGCGGGTATGGCCGACGCCTGGGTGGTCAGGCTGAACGGATCGGGAGATGAGGTCTGGAACAGGACGTTCGGGAGCCCGGATGATGATGCCGCATGGGCGGTGACGAACACCTCGGACGGCAACCTGCTCGTCGCCGGCACGTTCACGGAGAGGCCTGACAACGCAACGGTCGATACCGATGCGCTCCTCATCAAACTTACGCCCGCCGGCGACATTATCTGGAACTGGATCTACGGGGACTTCGGCGTGAATGAGTCGGCAGCGGCCGTCATCGAGACCGCGGACGGCGGCTACCTCTTCGCCGGGGAGACCGGGTTTCCCGGAGTGGACGACACCGATGCCTGGCTTGTCGGGACGGATGCCGCCGGTGCGGTAGCGTGGAGCAGAACCTTCGGCGGCAAAAATCCCGGTGACCGGGCTGCATCGGTCCTGCAACTCGGAAAAGATGATTACGTCTTCGCAGGAACGTTCAATGCCACGGGGGAGGGAGGCCCGGTGAATACGGACGCCTGGGCGGTGAGACTGGGATCTCGCCCGGGGCCGACGCCGACCACGACCCCGACGCCCGGGCCCACGGCGGCACCCATCAAGCCCCCGAAAGCACCGGCGGTGCACCAGAAGCCGTCGGTGGTGATCGGTCCGCCACCGGCCCCGACAGCCCCGGAGCCAGCGGTAACGAAGCCGACGACGACAACGACTCCGAATCCGACCGTGACCGCAGTCCCGACAGAGACCTCGACGCCCGGGCCCACTCAAACCGCAAAACCGACGGAAGAGCCAACGATGACGGCAACGCCGACCACGACGCCGACACCGGAACCGACCCTGACACAGAAACCAACGGAGAAGCCGGATAATGATGACGGGGATAACGAGTATGACAATGACAACGGGGGCAAGGATAAGGAGAAACCGAAGGACGATGCCGGGAGTAGCGGGTCGCTCTCGGGGACGGTCTGGTACGACCTGAACGCGGACGGCGTCCCCGACCCCGGCGAGCCGGGTATCCCCGGCATCAGCGTGCGGCTGATCGGCAAGCGGACCATGATGGATTCCACGGTAACCGGCCCGGACGGGTCATACCGTTTCCCGGCCTTCCCGGACTACCGCGGCGCTGAGTTCCTCCTGCCGGACGGGTACTCCTGCACCCTCCCGGGTCTCGGCAGCGATGCCAGTCCTCTGGATGGGGAAGTGGCGTTCGCCGAAGGCGGGGCCGGACAACAGACCCTGAATGCGGGTTTCATCGGAAGTTACCGGTCCGAGACCCCGGCAACGGCCTATGGGTGGATCCTCGGGACGGCCTGGAGTGACGGTGACCGGAACGGGGTCCGGGACGAATCGTACGGCATGTCGGGCGTCGAGGTCCGCCTCCTGGATGCAGGCGGAAACGTGGCGGCATCGACCCGCACGGGTTACCATGACCGCTACACCTCTCTCTACCTCTTCGGCCCCCTCCTGCCCGGGGAGTACTCCCTCGCGTTCACCCTGCCGGACGGCTACACCTTCACAAGCCCCGGCGGGGACAGCCATGCCGACCCGGTGACCGGCGCGACCGCCCCCTTCACGGTCGGTGGTGGTGATACAGTCACCCGGGATGCGGGGCTGATCATCGCAGCGGTCCCGAACCGGACCGCACCTCCAGGCTCACCGGCCGGCGGGCAGGGGAGTGAGGTCGTCGCAGACGAGGAGCAGGAAGACCGGGATGATGAGGCTGCCGGTCGTGAGAAGGGGGGCGATGCCGACGATGAACAGAAAGGGCCGGTCGTGACCGATACGCCGCAGGACCCGGACCGTGAAGCCGGCGATAACGATGACGACAACGAACCCGACCCGGGAGAGGGCGACGGCCGGGATGACGATAGCAGGCCCGGAGCGCTCCTGCCAGCCAGACCCGGGAACTCGCCCAACGAACCGGGGTGTTGACTGCCCGGAGAACTATACAAACATTATTATAATTATCAAACAATTATGCTCCGTCCTCTCCGCGGACGGTCTTGCGAAGACTCTTCCAGTGCAGAACAGAGACCACCGATGCCACAACCAGCAGCCGTAACCCGGCACGCCATTCCACTCACCTCCAGTAACATGGGCGATCGCAACGATGGACGCGTGAGGGAACGGCAACAAGCCTGGAGACGTTCTATGAAGCAAAATCTCAGTTTGATGGCAATAGTGCTGCTGGCCTGCACGCTCGTCGTGACGTCGAGCGCAGCCGCAGTGGAATTCTCGGTCGTCTGGAATAAAACCTACGGCAGCCCGGGCGCAAACGACTCGGCATATGCTCTTCTCCAGTCGCCGGACGGGAGAGGATACCTCTTCGCCGGAGATACGGGATCGTTCGGGGCCAAAGAGAGTGACGCCTGGGTGGTCAACCTGACCGGAACCGGTGATGAGCGCTGGAACAGGACGTTCGGCGCCGGGGAGGCGGATACCGCACGGGCGCTGATCAACACAACCGACGGGAACTACCTCTTTGCGGGGTCGCTCACGTACGTGACCGAGGGCACACGGAAGGATACCGACGCCTGGGTCGTGAAGTTTGATCCCCGGGGAGAGATCGCCTGGAACAGGACGTTCGGCGGGGCCGACGTCAACGCATCGGCATACGCGGCCGCCGAGACCCGTGACGGCGGTTACGTCGTCGCCGGGACGGTCGCGTCCTGGGGGTCCCCGGATACCGATATTCTGGTGATCAAACTCAACACCACCGGGGGCGAGGAGTGGCGCCGGACCTTCGGAGAACCGGGGCTCTCCGATGCAGCATACTCGGTCGTTGAGACCACCGACGGCAACATCGCCGTCGCCGGGAGCATGGAGTCGTCTGGAGCGTTCGCCACCGACGTCTGGGTCGCGAACCTCGATCCCGCGGGGGATGAGGTCTGGAACAGGACGTTCGGCGGCCCGGAGAACGATACCGCCCGGGCCCTCGTGGCGACACCGGACGGGGGCCTTGTCTTCGCCGGGAGTTACATGAGCAGGGATTCGACCAACCGGACTGAGGTCGATGCCCTGGTCGTCAGGATGGAGCCTGACGGCAGGGTTGCCTGGAACTGGACCTACGGTGATGCGGAGACGAACGAGTCGGCCGGATCGATCATCGCCACGGCCGACGGAGGATACCTCTTCGCCGGGGAGAGCGGCAAGGACCCGGCCGGGGGCGACGCCTGGGTCGTCAAACTCGACAGCGAGGGAGGGGTTGAAGGAAGCATAACGCTCGGCGGGGCCAACCCCGGGGACCGGGCGGCATCAGTTGTCCAGGTATCGAACACCGGGTACACATTCGCCGGGACGTTCAACGCGACCGAGGAAGGCGAGCCGGTAAAGACCGATGCCTGGGTCGTGAATCTCGCCGTAAAGTCGCCGGCGGTGCCGAAGCCGCCCCAGAAGCCGCCGAAACCACCGAGGGTCTGCCCGCCGTGCCCGGTGCCGCCGAAACCCGGCCCCTCGCCCACCGTCGCACCCGCCTCGATCGGTGATTTTGTCTGGAACGACACCAGCGCAGACGGCATCCAGGATCCTGGAGAACCGGGGATCGAGGGCGTTAACGTCACGCTCCTGGACATAGAACACCAGGAGATCGCCACAACGAAGACCGGTGCCGGGGGCGAGTATCTCTTCGCCAACCTCACGCCCGGAGACTACATCGTGGAGTTCGTGCCCCCCGGGGGAATGGGCTTTACGATACAGGATGCCGGTGACGACGATGCGCGCGACAGCGACGCGAACCGCACGACCGGCAGGACGGAGAAGATCACCCTCAGGGCCGGGGAGAAGCAGGTCGGGTGGGACGCCGGGCTCATCGTGCCGCAACCAGAGATGACCGGCCGGGTTGATGGTCTTGTCTGGATTGACGCAAACGAAGACGGTATCCGGGATGGTGACGAAGCGGGGCTCTCCAACTCCTCTGTAACTCTCTACCACACAAACGACACGCCCGTCAACTCCACGGCGACCGGTACGGCAGGGAACTACCTCTTCACCGGCCTGCCGCCGGGCGACTACTACCTGGTCTTCGACCTGCCGGAGGGCTACACCTTCACGGCCGCAGGCCAGGGCAGCGACGCGGACCCGGCGACCGGGAGGACAGAGAACTTCACGCTCTCCAGGGATGAAACTGAGGTCACCCGTGATGCGGGGGCCATCCCTGAGCGTGCAACCATCGGTGACTTCGTCTGGAACGACACCAACGCAGACGGTATCCAGGGCGACGGCGAACCAGGGTTCGGGGGCGTCACCGTGAGGCTCCTGGACGCAGGCGGGAGCCCGGTCACCGACGGTGCGGAAAGTCCGCTTGAGGCGACCACCGGGGAGGACGGCAGGTATGCCCTGCAGGGGAAGGTCGGAGAGACGTACATCCTTGAGTTCGTCCTGCCGGAAGGTGCCGCGTTCACGACACCGGGCGCGGGCGACGACGCCATCGACAGCGACGCCGACCCGGAGACAGGGAGAACCGGACCGTTCGATCTGGCCGGTGACGACCTCACCCGGGATGCCGGGGTGGTTGTGGAGGCTCCGCCCCCGCCGGAGCCGGGTCTCGTCACCGGCACCGCATGGAGCGACACCAACGTCAACGGCGCACGGGACGCGGATGAGCCCGGGATACCGGGTGTCGGCGTGGAACTCGTGGGTGCTGACGGCGCACCGGCAGGCACGACGACCACCGGGGGCGACGGTGGGTACACCTTCAGCGTGGACGAGCCGGGGACCTACCTCCTCCGGTTTGCGCCGCCGGAGGGGTTCGGATTTACCGCACCCGGCTCCGGGAGCGACGTCGACCCCGCGACCGGCACGACGGAGACGTTTGACGTTGCGCCGGTCGGGACGGTGACGCAGAACGCAGGGCTGGTCGAAGTGGCTCCGGAGGAGGAGGGC
This sequence comes from Methanoculleus sp., assembly GCA_023230425.1. GTDB lineage: Archaea > Halobacteriota > Methanomicrobia > Methanomicrobiales > Methanoculleaceae > Methanoculleus. The sequence continues at coordinate 14,774 of JALNXI010000010.1, forward strand.
ACCCCGCCGGCGGACCTGAACGTGACGCCGGAGGAGACACCGGTTACACCTGAAGAGACGGGAGCAGGTGAACCGGCGCCCCAGGGAGACCTGAACGTGACGCCGGAGGCGACGGAAACCGGGGGACCGGCCTGAGCGCCCGGACCCCTACCCCGCTATTTTTGTGGAATTCGGCCCGGGTTTGGGCGACTGGAGGTCCCGGTACTGTTCCTTCGCGCTCCCGGGCACAGATAGCAATTGGGTATCCCAACAACTGACCCCTTCCTGCGGGACAATCTGTGCCCGAGAGCGCGTTACTGGTGTTCTCCGACGTGCTGCCGGAGCATCGTGCCGGGCCGCCAGCGGTCGGCGATATCGAGCGCCGTCGCCCGCAGGGCCGCGTGCTCGGCGATACAGGTCTCCGGCGGAGCCGCCTTCCGGAGGATCGCGGAGGTGTTCTCGGTGATCTGGATGAGTTCGGTGGCTATTGTGGCATTGAGCCAGATGAGGTCGCGGAGCATCTCTTTGAGTTCTTCATCCTGGTGCATGGATGAAGGTGGGCGGTATTCCCACATCAACCGTGCCGGATTGTAGCGCCGGACGGGGGCCGCTGAGAAGAGAAGGATTGATTCTTCCCGCCGGGAAATACTAAAGGAGACTATGGGTATGCAGTTTCTGGAGTTCGCCCGCATCTGCGAGCAACTGGAAGGGATCCCCGGGCGCCTGGATATGATCGAGCAGGTCGCGACCGTCCTGCCCCGGCTCGACGACGAGGAACTCCCCGTCTTCGTCCGCTTCATCATGGGCAGGGTCTTTCCCGACTGGAGCCCGAGAACGCTCGGCGTGGGCCCAAACCTCCTCTACGACGCCGTGGCCTACGTCGTCGGGACAAAGAGGGAGACGGTTCGCGAGGCGATCAACGCGACCGGCGATGCGGGTCTCGCCGTCGAAGGACTCCTTGCAAAGAAAGAGCAGACATCCTTCTTTATCCAGGAGCTGGACCTCATCGAGGTCTACCGGGAGCTCGAGCGTATGGCGGCCGCAGGGGGGCAGCGGTCGCAGCGGGAGAAACTCCGTGTGGCACAGGGCCTCTTCGGGAACGCCCGCCCGCTCGAGGGGCGGTATCTCGCACGGCTGATGCTTGCGGAACTCCGGATCGGCATGGGCGAGGGGAACGTCCGCGACGCCGTAGCCCGGGCGTTCGATATCGACGTCCGCCTGGTCGAGCATGCCCACCAGGCGATGAACGACCTCGGGGAGGTGGCCCTCCTCGCCCGGCGGGACCCGGCCGCGCTCTCCCGCGTGACGATCGAACCCTTCCGGCCGGTGAAGATGATGCTTGCACAGGCGGGCACCATCGCCGCGCAGATCGCCGACCACGGCGAGGTGGCGGTCGAGTATAAGTACGACGGGAGCAGGTTCCAGTTCCATAAGAAGGGCGACGTCTGCCGGATCTACTCGCGGAGACTGGAGGAGGTCACGGGGAGCCTCCCCGATATAGCAAACCTCCTCTCAGAGGCCACCGACCGCGACGTCATCCTGGACGGGGAGGCGGTCGCCGTCCGCGATGGGAGACCCATGCCGTTCCAGTACGTGATCCGGCGGTTCCGGCGGAAGCACCAGGTGGACTCGATGATGGAGAAGATCGAGCTTGTGCCGCGGGTCTTCGATATCCTCTACCTGGACGGGGAGACGCTGATGGACCGGCCCCTCAGAGAGCGGCGCAGGCTCCTCGAAGAGGTGCTCGGCGCACACGTCGCCCCGCAGTTCCGGGTGGGCGACGCCGCCGGGGCGGAGGCGATCTACACCGAAGCTCTTGACCTCGGGCACGAGGGCGTGATGGTGAAGGTGCTTGACTCGCCCTACACCCCGGGCGTCCGGGGCCGCCTCTGGGTGAAGGTGAAACCGGGGGTCGAGACCCTCGACCTTGCGGTCGTCGGGGCCGAGTGGGGCGAAGGGCGGCGGGCGAAGATGTTCGGCTCATTCCTGCTCGCGGTCCAGGACCAGGGCCGGCTCCTCACCGTAGGCAAGGTGGCGACCGGGATCACGGATGAGGTGCTGGCCGACCTCTATGCCCTTCTCAAAGACAGCGTGATCGCCCGCTCGGGAAAAGAGGTTACGCTTGAGCCGAAGGTGGTCTTTGAGGTGGGCTACTCCGAGATCCAGACGAGCCCCAACTACGAGAGCGGGTATGCGCTCCGGTTCCCGAGGTTCGTGCAGGTGCGTGAAGATAAGAGCGTGGACGAGACCGAGACCCTCGATACGCTCGCCGAGCGCTACCGGCAGCAGAAGAACGGGCAGGGCTCTCTCTAAAAATCAAAGAGCGTCTTCTGGGTCACGAGTTCCGGGATGAGCCGGCTGTGGGGGCGCCAGTGGGGGAAGCCGATGAGGCGGGAGGCGAGGTCGATCCCCTCGTTGAGGCCGGCGCAGGGGGTCTTCTGGCCCCGCATGGCATTCCGGGTCGCCTCCCGGACGACCCAGGTGCCAAGCGGCGCCCAGTACTCGCTGGTGACGTTCCGGAGCACGAGCACTCGCGCCGAGCGCCGCACGCTCTCCAGGTATTCCGTGACCGCCAGGCGGGCCGAGTAGTAGGCGCCCGCGAGCGGTGAGTAGCCGGATTTGGTGAGGCCTTCGCCGTCCCGGGCGATCGTCTCGCTCCCGTCGCCCCAGAGCGACTGCTTCCCCCAGACCTCGATCATCTCAAACTTCCAGTCCCCCGGGACGAGGAGGCAGACGATATGGTTCCCATAGAGCGAGGCGGAGAAGACCTCTATCCCGGAAAGCGGGGGATACCGGGCGATCCTCTTCTTGAGCCGGTTTGAGACCGTGTCGTCGACAGCCGTGATCGCCCAGCGGGTGGGGACGACGCGCCGTTTCCGGCCGAGGAGACCGGCGGTGAGGAGCTGGGTGATCTGGTAGACGTCGGTGCCTGAAGTGTGGAGGATGTCGCAGGCATCGGTGGCGGAGAGGTCGGTATCCGAGGTCGCCCGGTCGACCGCCCGGTCCACCCGCGCGTTATCGAGGACGTCCATCTTCCGTATGGCGCCGGTGAGCCCGACGGGGGCGATCGTTCCGTCGAACCGGAGGTCGAAGGCGACGGGCTTTGTGAACCGCACCTCCACATCGAGCGGAAGGCTTGAGAGTGCTATCTCCTGGAGGTTCCCGGCAAGCCCCTTCGCCTCGCCGGCGCCGCGTATCGTCCGGGCCCGGAGCCCCACGATATCGTCGATCCCGAGCCCCCGGGCGACCCAGT
>JALNXI010000211.1 GCA_023230425.1 Methanoculleus sp.
AGCGCCTGCCTTGCTATATCAGAAGGTTCGAATTCGTTGAGGGGCAGTGCAGGATATGTGCCGGCCTGAATGACGTGCACGACATGTACGGAGGCCTGCATCGCGCGGGCAACGTCCAGAGCCTCTTCGAGCGCACGGCGGCTGATCTCCGACCCGTCGACCGCCGCAAGTATCGTCTTGAACATAATTCTCCTTTAGACGCGTGCCGGTACAAATACATGTCTTTGCGGTCATGCCCGGACGGTGTGCTTCGATATCACCTTCCCCGTCAGCCTGTCCACGATCTCCACGGTGATCTCTACACCCGGAACGAGCGTCTTGTCGGCAAGGTCGACCTCCATCTCCTCGCCCGGGTTCCAGTAAGGGGAGCGGCAACCCACGCCTTTGAGGTACCGCACCCCGTAATGGTGTGACGGTATGAGGAGGTGGCCGTTTAGGGTATGGACGGTGCAGGTCCTCTGGCCGTCCCGGTAGAAGACCGCTCTCAGGCAATCGTTCTCGTAGACCGTGCTGCCGTTGTTGAGGAGGTAGACCCTGCTTGCATAGGTCAGTTCTCCGGTAGCCCCGCTCGTGTGGACGATATCGGTGATGACGATCGGGGGCAGCGAAGGCTCCGCCCACGACCACGAGGGGATCATCCCGAGCAGAATCAGGAGGAGGAGAGCGGCGAGGATGACCGTGATGGCGACCATCAGGAGCGTGGCATGGGTGTGCGAGAGGCCGCGGTCGTCTGCAGATATGTTCCAGCGCCCTGCAGGGGACTGTGGTGCCCTCTGCATGGCACCCGACGGCCGGCCCCTAATACGGCATCCCGTACCACTGGGCCAGGTTTCGGTACCGCCCGTAGGTGTACTGGTCTAACTCTCTGCCCATGCCCCGGATCCTGTTCCACTCGGCAGCGTCGGTATGCTCCCGCCAGATCCCCTCAAAGGAATCCCCGTCCGCTACGACGAAGACCTCCGGGGCCGACCTCAACCTTCCGGCCCCGGCATAGTCCCCTCCAGCATCGGTCGGAATGGCCGGCACGGTGGTCTCGACGAACGCGTAGCCCGTCTTCCCGTAGCAGTACCGGGCAGGAGCCTTGATGCCCACGGCCATGTGCTGCTCCTGCCCGAAGTGCAAGACCGCAACGCCGTATCCCAGGTCCCGGAGGAGGTGCGCGAGCAGGAGCGACTTCTCGTCACAGTCCCCGTTCTGGTGATAGAGCACGTGGTAAGGATACTTGGCGAGCGTATCAAACGAGTAATCGACGTAGGGGATCTTCTGCACCATGCTGATCGCGGCGCGCACCTGGTCGTCGGGCTTTTCCTCTGCCGCCCGGATGTTCTCAGCCAGCTGCTTGAGGTACCGGTCCTGGACGCTCTCGTCGACAAACTGGAGCCAGTAGTCGTGTTCATCATCGTATGAGACGGGGTACTTCGTAGAGAGATAGTCGTTGACGCCCCGGTAGGCATCAAACCGGATCAGGCCCGGCTTACCGCGGAGAACATACGGGTAATTGATGGTTTTTTCTCCCGTCTCCAGGTCTTCGGGGGTGACCTGAAGGGGATCAAGGCCGGGTGTGCCCGACGGCCCGGCGACCAGCGCCCCGATCGACGAATAGATGTCTCCACCCCAGATGACGGCTATGCCGATGATGATGAGAACGATGATCACCCTGCCGGGAGGGGTTCTGCGCGGTGTGCGACTGCACGCACGGTTACGTTCGCCGGGCATACGATAATGAAGAATTATTCACGCGAGATATAAACGTTGTCAAAATCATTCTTTGCCGGGCGGGGGAAAAGGGAAATAGTATTCGAGGCGAACCGTGATGCCGATGTTCAACACCGTAGCCGGGAGCCTGCGAGGGGGGCTCGCCGGGGGTCCTGCAGGGTGAGCACGAGGCGTCCGCCCGGCACTCTTCGTCCACCCTTCCGCCACCCCGGGCAGGTGTCCCGCCGTCGTATCCTCCACCGGGGGATGAGCCCTGCAGGGGGGAGGGGGTAAACTTTCTTCTGCTTCAGGCCCAGGGTGGATCATGGTCGAAGCAGAACAAACCCAACTACCCGGATACCTGCGCTTATCCGGGAGCGGCGAACTGGAGGACCGGGCGCGGCGGGCGCATGAGATGCTCCGCGACTGCGTCGTCTGCCCCCAGGAGTGCCATGTGAACCGTATTGAAGACGAATTGGGGTTCTGCCGGACCGGTCTCCTCCCAATGGTCTCGAGTTACAGCCCGCACTTCGGTGAAGAGCCGCCGCTCGTGGGGAACTACGGGTCGGGGACGATATTCTTCGGAGGCTGCAACATGCGATGCGAGTTTTGCCAGAACTTTGGGGTCAGCCAGTGCGGGGTCGGCTCTGGAGTCCCGTGTGAAGACCTCGCCGAGATCATGCTCCGCCTGCAGGAACGCCGGTGTCACAACATCAACTTTGTCTCCCCCTCGCATATCGTCCCCCAGATCCTCCGTGCGGTCGCCATCGCCGCCGATCGCGGCCTCAACATCCCACTGGTCTACAACAGCGGAGGCTACGACTCCGTGGAGACTCTCCGGCTCCTTGACGGCGTCATCGACATCTACATGCCGGACGCGAAGTACGGACGGGACGATGTGGCGTGGGAACTCTCCCATGCCCCTGACTACACCGCCCGCATGCAGGCCGCGCTCGCGGAGATGCACCGGCAGGTCGGGGACCTGGTGGTCAGAGATGGTCTTGCGGTGCGGGGCATGATCATCCGTCACCTGGTGCTCCCGGGGAACCTCGCAAACAGCGAGATCGTGATGAAGTTCATCGCCGACGAGATCTCGCGGGACTCCTACGTGAACATCATGGCCCAGTACCACCCGGCATGGAGGGCGGCCGAGGGAGGGAGAAACCCGGTGCTTGCGGCGCTCCAGCGCCCGATCACGGCGCGGGAGTACGGGTATGCCATTGGTTGCGCCAAGGAAAACGGGCTGCATCGCGGGTTTCCGTAAGAAATAGGCGGGAAGTTCCGCCACCAAAAGAATATTCGATCAGGCGCCCCAGGATTCCTGGGTGAAGGGCAGGTGAGGGGAGAGTCAGGACTCCAGTACGCAGCGATGAGCGACCTCGGGGGGCGGGAACGGAATGAGGACGCATATTTTGCGGGTCGGGTGGATGGATACTATGTATTCGCCGTCGCCGACGGGCTCGGTGGGCATGCCTGCGGAGACGTTGCGAGCAGGATAGCCGTCGCGATCCTCGCAGAGGCTGCGGGCGAAGGCCTCCCGGGGACCGGACCTGCCGCAGTGCTCGAAGATGCATTCCAGCGCGTAAACGCCGCAGTGTACGCCTACAACCGGGAGATGCGCCTGAACGCCGCAACAACGCTCTCGGCGGCGATCGTCAGCGAGGCAGGGAGGTGCTGGATCGGCACGGTGGGCGACAGCAGGACTCACATCGTGACGCCGTCGTCCGTCTGGCATACGCGCGACCAGAGTTACGTTCAGGGTCTGGTGGACGCAGGAGTACTCTCCCCTGCCGAAGCGATGCTCTATCCGGGGAAGAACATCCTGACGCAGGCACTCGGGCTTGAGACCCGGGTGCAGGTCGACCTCGACCTCATGGAGATCGCCGGGGCGGTCCTGGTGATCACCTCGGACGGGCTCCACGACTACGTCCCGGAGAGCATGATTCGGGAGATCGTGATGGCGAACGAGCCCGACACGGCATGCCGGAGACTGATCGATGCCGCCAGGAACGCGGCAGGCACCGACAACATCACCGTTATCGTCGTGAGAAACGACTGCCCTTAGTGCGACGGATGGATGGGTATGGGGAGAGTGTTAAGCCCCATCCGCTCCCGCATCATGAAGCGCCGCGAGGATTGCCGCACGGACGCCTTCGACCGCCTCGTCCCTGAGAGCCGCACGGAGCATCCCGATCGCCTCCTCGCCGCCGATCTTCCCGAGGGAACCGGCAGCACTCCGCCGCACAAACTCGTTCTCGTCGCGCTGCATGGCTCCAAGGCGCGTAACTGCCCGGGGATCGCCAAGCAGCCCGAGTCCCTTCGCCGCCATGTAGCGGACATGGTCTTTTTCGTCGCCGAGGGCTGCAGTGAGGGGTGCATACGCCTCACCGTCACCGATCAGGCCAAGGGCCTCCGCCGCCCGGTAGCGCACCTTCCAGTCGCCGTCCTGCAGTAAGGCAAT
>JALNXI010000212.1 GCA_023230425.1 Methanoculleus sp.
CGGGTTCTGGCTTGTCTCCTCGAGGTCGGCACGGTTCCAGGACTCATACCAGCGGTTCCCCTGGATCGTGACGCAGGGGCCGACATCAGCGAGATAGATCTTCAAGGGGTGGAGTTTCAAGAGTTTGCAGCACCAGCGGTGGTCCTTCCCCGGCGGCCCCGCCTTCTCGACCGCCTGGAAGAAGTCGCCGCCTTTCCGTATGATCTCGACGCCCTGCGACGCCACGAACTCCACCGTCTCGGGGAGCTCGATCCCGGTATCGATGAAGAACGCCTTCTCCACCCCCGCCTTGCGTGCGAGGTGGAGGACGGCGGTGCTGTCCTTGCCGCCGGAGAACGAGACGTTCACGCACGGCCGGTCGTTCATATGCTTCTTGATGGTGCGGACCGCGTTGCGCTCGAGGTTCTTCAAGTGGTAGCGGTTCTTCTCGATCACCACGTCCCAGTCCGGGTCGGGCCGGGTGCGGGACTCGACGGAGATGAGTTCCTTCACCCGGACCTGCCCGTCCTTGACGACGCCGGTGCCGAACCGGTTTTTATAGGAGACGATGACCGTCCCGTCGGGCACACTGGCCGCCAGGGGGAACCGTTTCCCGCCGATGCGCCCCTTGTGGGCGCTCACGGCGGGTTCGGCCCCAAGATCGATGATGCCGCGCGTTGCATGCGGCAGGATGTGCGGGAGCGCCTCGGGCGCGATATCGAGGCTGAACTTCCGGGTGACCGGGTCGAACGAGAGCCAGCCGAACCGGTCGCCGTGCATGATCACGAGGTCGGCACGGTCGGCGCCGCCGGTCTTGTTCAGGAGCACGACGTTCTGCAGGGGGATATCGCCGAACTGCCCGGCAAGAAGGCTCCGGATGAGGGCCATATCCGCCGCGAGGGCAGGGCGGACGTCGTGCGGCTGCAGGAGCGGGATCTCGCGGACTCTGGTTCCGCAGGCGCAGGTGCGCCCGATGAGGGGGACGTTGCACTGGTCGCACCAGTAGAGGAATTTTTTCACTGCGGGTTCGCGTATCACTTGAAGAATAGTTGGCTGCTTGCAGACATTAAGTGAACCGATGATACAGGGAGCGCCGACAGGCAGCCGGAGACCTGGCTCCCATGGGGCAACGCTTAACGGCAGGGCCTCAAGGTGGACCGAGGAGGGAGAAGAACCGGGCAGCAGTGCTGCCTCCCTCACGACCGCTTCAGCAGCAGGCCGAGACCGGCCCCGAGGACGACCAGCAGGACCGCCGCAACCCCGGAGAAGAGAGCATCGGCAGACCTCTGCATCCGGGCGCCGGGGAAATCCGGGCCCGGCTCCGTGACGTTGATCAGGGCGCGGGCGTCGGCGCCGGAGACCGGGTCGATGACGACGAGCAGGAGCCTGCCCGCTGGCAGCTCCGAGGATGCTATCACCCCGCGGAAATGCCGGGTGTCATCGCCGGAGGCCACGCGTTCGTCTTTCGGGATCGTATACCCGGCGACGAACGATCCTCCCGGGGCGCTGTAGATACGCGCATCAACGCTCTCCGGGGGGCGATAAGAGCTCGCGTCCCGACTCCAGACGGCAGAGACGCTCAGATCTTCCCCCGGGGAGAGAGTATCGTTCGATACCGAGACAGTCATGTGAGGGAACAGCGGGGGCGTCGCACCCAGGACGGAGCAGGGCACGATGAGGAGGGCTGATAACGCCATCAGGAAGAAGAGATAGAGCCCGGGTGAGCGATCCGGCATCGCGTGTGGCTTCATACCGGAGTATCCGCTCACCACGCGATAATCTTTCCCCTCCCCGACACAGGAAGTCGCCCTCGTTCGCGGGATGCCCGGAACTCACCGGGCCGCGCCGGCGAAGGGTCGCGTCCGCATCGCCGGAGTTCTTCCTGCCCCATGTATCCCCCCGGAGAAGGCTGATCCCTATCCGCGCTGTCAGGCAGGGGAAGATTCAATATCTCGCGCCCGGGACCAGAGAGCGGAATAGCAGCGCAAAGTTTATTCGTATAAGTGCGAACATTTTAGAGATGGCATCGCGATGCATAAACAACCTCGGCGGACAGGTGCTCCTCATGGATGTGACACCAGAACAGGTGAACGACTACGTGCGAAAGCACTGCAGAGAGTATTACGAGATGCCTCCGGGTTTCGTGTTCAAGGACATCCGGATGCTCTTAAAAACCCCTATGCTTGTCGGCCTCCAGATCCGGAGGAAGAGGGTCCTGCTGCCGTTCACGAAACCCTGCCCGGGTTACGGGACGATGCTCTATGAGGTCACGGCAAAGGAGGCGGACCTTGATTTCATCAGAAGCAACCTCGTGAAGGTCTCGGAGTGAGGGCAGGCGGCGTCTGGCTCTCCGGACATTCTTTAAGCCTACTGCCGGGTGGGAGGACAGCGCCGTGTGGGCGGCGCGGGAGGAGCTTGCAGCAACTCCAGGCCTCACCCTCGCGTAAAAGCCGGGCAGTTTGTGCAGACCGTTCCCGATGATCGACCGGTGCGTCCCCTGCGGCGCCTGCATTCCTGATCTACCCCCGTTTCATCGTATCCCGCCACCCCGGGAGGGACAACATGACCGATCGCTATATAGCCCCTGGCAGGAAAACCTTATAGCGATCATTGTGGGCATTAAAGAGTGGGTAGTCCCTCAGGATAAGGTTTTTTTCGATCTCTTTGACAGGATGGCGCGAACCGTCGTTACCGCGGCCGATCTGCTCGTCGAGTTCGTCGAGAACTTTGAGAACGTCAAAGAGCAGTGCTACCGGATGAAGCAGCTCGAGCATCAGGGAGACGACATTACACACCAGATCTACGAACAGCTGAACCGGACGTTCATCACGCCGCTTGAGCCGGAAGAGATCTCCCGCCTTGCATCGGCGCTGGACGATATCCTCGACTATATCGACGGCACCGTGCAGCAGATGTACGGCTACGGCATCACCGAGACCGACGACTCGATGGTCGAGCTTGCAAAGTTGATCCAGCTCAGCGTCATCGAGATCGAGAAAGCCGTCAACAGCATACGGTCGATCAAGGACCCTGGCCTTATCGAGGAACGGTGCATTGAGGTGAACCGCCTGGAGAACATCGCGGACAATGTCCTTGGTCATGCTATCATGGACCTCTTCAAGACGAAGGACGCGATCACCATCATCAAACTCAAGGACATCTACGAAAACCTGGAGATAGCGACCGATAAGTGTGAGGACGTCGCGAATGTCCTGAGCGATATTGCCATCAGACACACCTGACCGCTATGGACCCGATCATCATCCTCGGCATTCTCCTTGCGCTACTCTTCAACTTCGCGAATGGCTTAAACGATGCCGCAAACTCGATCGCCACCATCATCGCAACGAAGGCCCTGACACCCCTGCAGGCGGTGCTCCTTGCAGGGGTCTTCAACCTCCTCGGCCCCCTTCTCTTCACCACGGCGATTGCAGCGACCATCGGGAGAGGGATCGTCGACCCCGTCTTTCTCACGCCGTCGATGATCCTCATGGCCATGGTCGGTGCGGTGCTCTGGGTTCTCGCAACCTCATACCTCGGGATCCCCGTATCCAGCAGCCACGCCCTGATCGGGGGGCTTCTTGGTGCAGGGATTGCAGCCGCCGGGACAGGGGCGGTCCTCTGGCCGTCGTTTGCGGTGATCGAGCAGGCTCTGCTCTACGGGTGTATCGGCGCAGTCCTCGGTGCGATCGTCACGGGTGCGCTCACGCTCTGGAAGGGGGAGTTCAGGTCGTGGAACCTCATTCTCGGCGGACTCATCGGGGTGACGCTGGCCATCCCGCTCGCTATTGGAATGGGGTTGTTGAAGATCAGCGGCATCCTGGGGGTCCTGATCTTCATCGTCATCTCCCCCACGCTCGGGCTCATATCCGCGTTTGTCTTTGGCACCCTTGTCGTCCACATCTTCCGCAACTATCCTCCGCGGCGCCTGACAAGCATATTTAAAAATCTCCAGATATCCTCGGGGTCGCTCCAGGCGGCCGGCCACGGCGGCAACGATGCCCAGAACGCGATGGGTATCATCACCGCCATGCTCCTTGCCGGCGGGATGATATCCGAGTTTGCCGTCCCGCTCTGGGTGATACTGGTCTCTTCGCTCGCTATATCGATCGGGACGCTCCTCGGGGGGTGGCGGGTCGTGGATAAGATGGCCAACCGGATCACAAAGATCCG
>JALNXI010000213.1 GCA_023230425.1 Methanoculleus sp.
GGGGGAAATGAGAAGAGTAAATAAGCGAAGGACAGCAGAATAAAGAAAAAGGTTGGTGTATCAATGGCTCAAGAGAAACGTGCAGAGTTACAGGGGAAGATCCTCCGGCTGGCAGACCTCGTCGCCTACCAGGACGGGACCGTGGCAAGCAGAATGATCATCAACAACCGATCGGGGAGCATCACCCTCTTCTCGTTCGACGAGGACGAAGGGCTCTCGGAGCACACCGCGCCCTACGATGCGGTGGTGACGATCCTCGACGGCGAGTGCGAGGTCTGGGTCGCGGGCGAGACGCACCAGATGAGCGCGGGCGAGACGATCATCTTCCCGGCAAACGTTCCCCACGCCCTCTCCGCCATCACGCGGTTCAAGATGTCGCTTACGATGATCCGGGGGAGTGATGGAGCGTGACAAACGAGAAAGAAGGCGACTACTGCACCATCTGCGGCGGGATCAAGCCGGAGGCGATCAAGATCAAGACGGTCCTCGTGGATGGGAAGGAGACCGGCATCAACCAGCTCGAGCTGATCGTCTCCGGCGTTCGGGACCTGCACCTGGAGAGCGATGCCGCGATTCGCGCTGAGCTCCTCAGAAGGGCGGGGGCCTTCAACTACATACCGACGAAGAAGAAAGAGGCTTACGGCGACGCCCTGATGCGGGAGTATAAAGCGACTCCCGGGTGAGTCTCCGGTGAGCGGGCGGAGAGGCATCTGCATCCGCCCGTTCCGGGGTGCGTAACCCCGCAGACACGCATTACCCTTATTCCAGGCCGATCTCGGTGCCGGCCTCCATCAGGGCTGGCAGCCCGATCTCCATATTGTTTGTTGTCTCATTCGCGACAAATCATTTATCTCCATGCAACGGAGATATATGAATACGGAGGCAGAGCGTGAGATCACCTTTTGAGCTAATCGCCGAGAGCATCACGCGGCGACCCGCAGCAGTCGCCGCGCTCTTCATTCTCGTCCTGATTGTTGCACTTTATGGCATGGGCCAGACCACCATGGAGACGGGGAGTGACACCTACATCGACAAGAACACACCCCGCGGTGCCCTGCTCGATAAGTACATGGGCACATTCAAGTCCGATTCGGTCATGCTGCTCTTCGAATGCGACAACGTCCTCGATACCGACGTCCTCGCCTACATCGACGGGCTCCAGTCGGAGATCGCCCGCGAGGAGTACGTCACCGGCACCGTGAGCATCATCGATATGGTAAAGCAGGTGAACGGAGGCGCGCTCCCTGCATCTGAGGCGGAGATCAGCATGGCAAAGGAACGGGTGCCGCCGGAACTTCTCTCCCGGTATCTCCCGTCCAACATGATGACGATCAGTGTTGTCACCCTTGCGCCCGGTGTCTCCTCAGATACCCGGAACCAGGTCATCGACACCATCGAATCGCGCATCAGTTTCTCCGATGCGCCCCCGGGCGTCAGGGTGACCGTGACCGGTTCGCCTGCTTTCGCCAAGCAGATGGGGGAGGAGATCAACGACTCGATGGGCGTGCTGATCGGTGCTGCCATGCTCCTCATGGTGCTGGCCGTGGGCCTCCTCTTCGGGCACGTCCGGTACCGGTTCCTGCCGGTCTTCGTGGTGGGAACAGGGCTCGTCCTGACCTTCGGCACCATGGGGCTCGTCGGGATCCCGATCAGCATGGTCGTGATCGGCGCGTTCCCGGTGCTGATCGGGATCGGCATCGACTACGCCATCCAGTTCCAGTCGCGGTTCGATGAGGAGACGCGAAACTCCCCGATCCGGGAAGCAGCGATCACGACCATCCGGAACTCGGGCCCCGCAATCCTGTACGCGATGATTGCGACATCCCTCGGGTTCATCACCATGTGGATCTCTCCGGTGCCGATGGTCCGCGACTTCGGGCTGGTCTGCGTCATCGGGGTTCTCTTCTGCTACATAGCGGCCCTGGTCATCGTCCCGACGTTCGGCATGCTGGTCAGGTACCGCCCGAAAGCAGAAGGGGACGCTTCCACCGGCTCCAGCATGGAGGCGTACGACCGGTTCCTCGGCGGCGTTGCGGGGAGGATTGCACGACACCCGGTATCGATCCTCCTGGTGCTCGGGCTCATCGCGTTCGTCGGCGTGCAACTCGACGCAACCATCCCCATCAACTCAGACGAGGAGACGTTCGTCCCCGACGATATGCCTGCGGTCGTCGACCTGCAGAAGATGCGGCGCACGATGGGGTCGACGGATACCCTGCCGCTCTATGTCCGCGGCGACGGCGTCACGAACCTGGACACCCTGACATGGATGAAGGAGTTCCAGGACTACGAAGTAGCCAATAACGAGAAGATCACTTCGGCCACGAGCATCGTCACCTACCTGATCCAGTACAACGACGGCCGGATGCCGGCGACCCAGCAGGAGGTCGCCGCGGTCCTGGAGCGCATACCCGAGGCCACGAAGAAGCAGTACCTGAGCGGTGATACCGAGACGGTCATCGAGTTCGGGCTTGTCGATATGGAGAACGAGGTCGCTCTCTCGCTCGTTGACCGGATGAAGAGCGATGTCGCATGGAAGAGCCCGCCGCCGGGGATCACCGCGACGCCGACCGGACTGATAGAGATGTTCACCAACCTGATGACCGATATATCGGAGAGTAAGACGACGATGACGGTCCTCGGGTTCGGGTTGATCTTCCTCTTCCTGCTCCTCGTCTACCGGAAGGTAACAGCAGTCTCTCCGGTTGTACCGATCGTCTTCATCGTGGGCTGGAACGGGGCGATCATGTATCTGCTCGGCCTCGACTATACGCCGCTGACCGCGGTGCTCGGGTCGATGACGATCGGCGTGGCCTCGGAGTATACGATCCTGATCATGGAGCGGTTCCAGGAAGAGCGGAGACGCGGGAAGGAGACGCATGAGGCGATCCAGCAGGCAGTGCAGAAGATCGGGACGGCCATCACGGTATCGGGGATGACAACAGTCTTCGGGTTCTCGGCGCTGCTGCTCTCGACGTTCAACATCATCAGTAACTTCGGCATCGTGACGGTCATCACCGTCGGGTTCTCGCTCCTCGGAGCGATCCTGGTCATGCCGGCGGTTCTCTCCGTGATGGACCGGTTCAGTCGGCCAAAAACCGCACCCGCCTCTCCCTGAACCCGGTTTCATCCCCCGGAAGCCCTTTTTTGAATCATATTCGGGGCGCTCTGTTTGCAAGCGTGGGTTCCATGAGGGCCGACACAGGATACGAACGGGTCCCGGAAGCATGCAAACGGTCAAAAAAAGGTCAGGCGCTGATGGCAGCCAGTCTGCCATCCTCGCGCATGAAGAGCCAGTAGCCCTCGGTCGGGAAGAGGTTCTGGTTCTCACCCTGAGCCCCCTTCTGGCCGTTGATGAGCGCCGGCCGGTAGTTCTGGTTCTCTGCGTCGTAGCCGACGACAGAGACCCAGTTGTCTTCCACCGATCCAAGCGACTCGTTTGCAGTCAGCGGAGCCAGGTCGGAGTAGCCGATGGCGTTCCATCCCGGGCTTAACACCTTGGATGCGGGAGCCATCACCGGATTGGTGCTGAAGTTCAGCCGCACGGTCGTGGCCTCGGTGGAATAGACCCAGTAGCCGTCGAGGACTTTCAGGGTCGTATTCGCACCTAGAGGCTCAAAGCCGGTCGCCGGAGCATAGGTGTATATCGGCCGTCCGTCGGTGTCGACATCCCCGAAGACCTCAACTGCGGTGTTGTTGCCCGCGGAGAGGGGTCTCGGTATGGAGATGAAGTTCCAGCCTTCGTAGATCTCGAGGTCCATGCTCTTCCCCGGTACTCCCGGCGTCACCGTCGGTGTGGGTGTCACGTTCCCGGTCGGTGTGGGTGTCACGTTCCCGGTCGGTGTGGGTGTCACGTTCCCGGTCGGCGTGGGTGTCACGTTCCCTGTCGGAGTCGGGACCGGGAGTGTGGTTCCCGGCGGGATCAGGACGCCGTCGATCACGTAGACGATGATGGTGTTCGTGATCCCGATCTGGTTCACGACAACGATGTCGTTGATGACCAGCTGACCGCTGTCGGTGAACGAGACGTTAACATCCGATCCCTCAACGGTTGGCAGGGAGATCTGGCCGTCGGTTGCATTCTGGCACAGCGCCGCGAGTTCTTCGAGCGTGTAGTCCCCCTCGATGATGTGGTATTCAAGGATACTGT
>JALNXI010000214.1 GCA_023230425.1 Methanoculleus sp.
CCCCGGGTGCCGGGCGAAACTTGCGAGCAGCCGCTCCAGTTCCCGCCCGCGCTGGAGGGCAACGATCCGGGTGGGGCGGAGCAGGTCGATCATCTGAAACTGGAACTCGGTGCCCACCCCGCCGAAGACAAGGCCGGGCGAGTCGATGACAGTGGCGCCGGCCGAAAGTTCAGCGGCCTTCTCGACAAGGCGCTTTGCGCCCGTCAGCGTCTGGATGAAGTGGCCGCCCGGAGACGTTGAACCGACGAACCGGAGGTAGGTACGGCCGGACGACTCCGGTGGGCCAGGATACAGGACCATCCCCTCAGTCGTCGGCGGGCCGATCCAGGACTGTCCGGTGTCACAGTCGACATATGCCGTCCTCATGCAGGGCGCCGTCTCGTCGACGAGGTAGCGGCAGAGCGTCGTCTTTCCGCTATCCGTCGGCCCGACGACGTATACACGCTCCGGAGTATCGCCCTCCGCGAGCGCCGCGGCGAGGTCCTCCCATCCTTCCCCGATATCGATCATGGGTCTTCCGAGAGGAGGTATTGCGGCTCACAGGTAAGTGCCTGACGTAACGTGCTTGCAGCCTGCGGGTGCCGCCGCCAGACATAGGCTTTATCAGGAGTGCACCCCACGGGCAGGCCATGAACGGAACGGCAGCAACCACTGAGCCGGTGCCTGCGGCCCTCGGCAGGACGTTTCCCACCCTTATGGCCACATCGATCACGGGGAGAGTCGTCACCCTTCCCGACGATGCGAGAGGCGACGCCTCGCTCATTGTCCTCGTCTTCCTCGAGTCGACCTCGCCGATGGCGGAGTCCTGGAGCGGCTCCTTTGCCGGGGCGTTCACCGAGAATTCCCGCGTGACGACGTACCTGGTCTCGGTGGTCGGCGACAGCCTCATCGGCAGGTCCCTTGCCGACCGTATCCACCAGGGGCTGCGGGGCGGTGTCCCTCCCGCGAAGCACGACCTGGTGCTGACCATACCAGGGGATATCGAACGATGCCGGCGGGCTTACGGGATCGATGACCCGTCGCTTGCCTACATATATCTTCTGGACGGCCGCGGCATCATCCGCTGGATGGAGAAGGGGACCGCTACGCCGGAGAGCCTCGGTAACCTGCTGGATATGGCCCGCGGGATGCTCCAACCGCTCCTGGAGTGATCCCGGGTGGCCCTGGCGCCGTCAAAGGAGCAGTCCGGCTCCTCCGGCGAAGATCATCAGGAGGAGGGGCTGCCCCTCATGACGGTGAATACGGACGACGTCGACCGGGGCCAGAACCCATTCTCCGGCTGTCCGGCAAAAGCGGGTTATAAGTTTTTTAACGCAACAATATCAGTCACGCCGGTAAGTTTCCATATATTTGAGCGCTCTTCGGAAGCAATGGCCTCAAGCGGCTCTTCGGGCTTGTGGCCGAGCGCGGCAAGGATATTCTGCGAGAGGTTATGCGCCCTGATCATACCCACAAACTTCTCCCTGACGATCTTCTTCTCGATAGCGTCCTCAAGTTGCACCAGGTAGCCCTGCATCGTCACGAAGGTGTAGCAGGAGAGGTCGCTTGAATATTTTTCAATCTCGACGGAGACGTAGGGGTGCTGCCGGAAGAGGTCGTTCTTCCTGCCGTACTTGGTCGCGAGGAAGTAGAGAAACTTCCCGTCGAAGACATACAGAAACGGGGCAATATACGGGTACTTGCTCCCCTGAAATGCTATACGGCTGATAAACCCTTCTTCAATGAGTTTGTCATACTCCGCTTTATCCATGTTCGGGATCTTCACGATCTCCATCGAGCATCCTCTTATCCCGATAACCCGTGAGAGTTCATATATGTTTCCCCGGGCGGGTGTATCGCATCTCCGAAACGGGGGAATGCCTGATGGTTGCAGTTCTGATGATCAATAACTCTATCCGGGATGCCCGGCCCGGCCTAACGGGGCAGCACCTCCCCCCGGAGATGAGGTCGTATCCCCCGCTCTCTGCAGGGCCCTGCCCCATCAGGAGGGGTCAGGCAGTGCTCTCTTCCCGGCGGTTCCTGACTCCGGCCTCCTGGACCGGGATTTCTGTTGCCCGATGTGCCGGCCCACGACTGGCGGATCTCCGTTGATACTCGAAACGGTTTCACCGGAGAACTTCTTTTTTCCAACGGAAAATATAATAATGTTTATATTTAATGATTGAAAGAAAAATGCACATGAGCAAGCACCATGCGAACGCTCTGATTTTCCTCGGAATCGCCATCTGCGCGGGATTCCTCCTCTCCGTACCCGCTGTTGCCGGCTCTGGCCAGGGGCTCCCGGCGCTGGAGTCCGGGGAACTGTTCCAGGTCCCCTTCGGCGATATACCGGCAGAGAACGGAGCGAAGCCTTCCAGTCTCCCGACAGAGGATACCTCAGATGCCGGGGTTCCCGACCTGCTCGCCGGCGCCGGGACAGAACCAGTGATGCCTGCCGATCCGGACAGTAACAGCCCGCCCGTCGCTCCGGCTCCTCTGGTCGAGACATCTCACGGCGCGGCAGGCAGCTACGACGACGAACGACTGGCGAGACTCATCAACACCGCCAGCATCCGCCTGATGCGGCTCTCGATGGAGCATGCCCATGCCCTCTACCTGCAGGATGGGGATGCAGCCTCCATAGCGGCGGACGACCTGCATGCGCTCTCCGTCAGGCTGCTCGGTGAGGTGCAGCCGCTCCAGGTCTCCCCGGCTCAGCAGCCCGTCAAGGACGAGTTCATCAGGTCGCTTTCGGCATACTCCACGGCTAGCGAGACGCTTCTCGGTTCAACGGATGCCGGTGAAGATGCCGTTTCAACGGCCTTCAGGGATCTGGCCGTAGCATCGGAAGGCCTTGAAGCGGTCGGCCAGCAGGCCATCGAGGTGCAGCCGGCCCGCACCGCCACCACCCCGGCCGCGGAGGCACCCGCCGCTTTTGCCGCGACCAGGCCGGTTCTGGTCGCACCGCCTGCAGAGACACTGCCTCTCGGAGAGCGCTACACCTACGATGACCCGTCAGGTGAGAATATGGTCTCGCTGCTCGCGGAGTCTACCCGGACCGTAACAGCATACGAAGCGGCCTCTACCAACGAATCACAGGTGAAAACTGAGGCGGGTGAAGGGCGTATGTTCCTCCTCGTTGTCGTCAAGGGGACAAACCTCGGGCACAAGGGCGACTCCGACCTCTACGCCGTCGAGACTCCCGGGCGGGACGCTTTCGTTCTTGAATGCCAGGGTTCGACATTTGAACCCCTGGAGGTCCCGGCCTTCACCTCACTCGGGGAGTCGTTCGACAGGAAGTCGCTCGATCGGTATGAATCGCTGAAAGGCTATCTTTACTTCGATGTGCCCGCAACCCTCGAGGTCTCCGGGGCGACCATCAGAGCGGATCTCGGGAATGCCGGGACTCCCGCCTGGGACTTCGGAAAAGAACTCGGCAAAGAGCCCGGCAATCCGGATGCGGTATAACCCGCACCGTGCCTTTTTCCCACATCTTACCGGATCAAAGGGAGATCAGTTCCACGTCCCGGGTCACCGCATCCAGCACAGCGATGGTCGGCCGACCGGTCAGGTAACCACAGACCTCCCCGGGGTTGACGACCAGAGTCCCCCCAAGATTTTTGACCTCCGCCTGGTGAGTATGGCCGTGGATCACGATATCAAAGGCCTTCCGTCCGACGAGCGCCTGCAGGAGTTCACGGTCATCCCCGTGGAGCAGCCCGACTGTCATGCCGCCCGCGGCGACGGCGGCAAAGGTTCCACGCAGGTTGAGTCGGCCATATTCGGCAAACTGCGCGACCAGGCGCTGGTGATCGCCGTCGTTGTTCCCGAAAACACCGATCATGGGTGACTTCAAGTTCGCGAGCAGGGGGATGACGAACGGAGATACATAGTCTCCGGCATGGAGGACCAGATCTACCTGTTCTCTGTTCAGCTGCTCTACGGCTGCATCTACCATCTGGAGGTTGTCGTGTGTGTCAGAGAGGAGCCCGATACGCATGTATGTGATCCTGACCGCTGTCACGATATATATGGCTGTGTATCATCCCGGCCGTGCCGCCTGCCGAGAACTCGGGGAGGAATATTACCCTCCGATCTCTTGCTATGCGCTTTTACACACAGCAACTCCAGAATCCAGAACATCTGGGTATTATCAGGTTCTCTGCACC
>JALNXI010000215.1 GCA_023230425.1 Methanoculleus sp.
AGAGATTCCACGAACGGTCGTCCGTCACCGATACCGGGTTTTGGCCGTCGCGCTCCATCACCCGGATGCCAGCATGGACTCCGTCGGATGAGACGAAGGCGATCCTGGCACCGTCCGGCGACCAGAAGGGGTATGCATCGAATGCCGAATCGTTCGTCAGCTGGACGACGGATGCAGCCGTTGCCGGGGGAGCGCACGCGATCAGCAGGAGGATGATACAGACCGTTTTTTGGTTCATACAGACCTCTCCTGTGCGTCTCATGGGTATATAACGCAGGAAGCAGAAGCGTCCTCTCTACCAATATTCGTCCATCTGATGACCCAGACCCAACATTCGGAATGCACTTTTACTTCCACAGTATAGGAGGACGCTGAAGGTGCTACATCTATATTGTCTGTACCAACTTGAGGGCAGGAATCGGTATAGAGAGGTTTCACGATCTCACTCGAGCTGCCAGGCCAACTCACTTTGATCGTTGTACTGAGTTCGCAGCTCGTGAACGTGAACTGTCGACTATAATCAAAACATCCACTTACATACCAGTCTATTACAACATAGCGGGTGCCGTTACCCCTCTGGTGCAATTCTGCAGAAGTAAGCGTTGCCGATGCATTCAGCTTAAAATCACGAACGGGACCACAAGAACCAATTGACATCACACCACTATCCTGTTCGGCACATCTCTTTCCCATTGCAATATCATGTCACGCGAGATTTCGTAACGCTTAATTACATAGTATTAACAATCACAGCGATTGTTTTGATCTTACTTAACAGTTGCCCATCGGGGTTATGTTCCGGGCCCCTCGAATTATGCGCATCGCTGGTTTGATGGCCCTTCCACTCCAACGCACAATGCTCTGCCCCTCTCATCACCCCCCCACCCCCGCCCCTCAGGGGGCGGGGCAGTCAGGGCGATATGCGACTTGGCCGAAGGGTGCGACTGCCGGGACGGCAGTCGCATGAGAAAATATGAAGTGTTTTCGAGTTGCGACGGACGGAACGTCTGGAGCAAGAGCACCGGAGGTGTGCAGCAGGATGCTCCTCAGGGAGCGTCCTTCGATCATCGTCAGATGCGCGCCCGGTGAACCGTCGTGCCCGGGAATTGCTATTCTCCGGGAGCAGGCGGGACGGGGTTCAACAAATCCGGTTTTTCTCGTATCGGCTGGTTCCCGGGGCACTACCCGGCATGACGGGGGAGCCGGGGTCGGTCGGGCGGCGAAAAATCGGGCCGGTGGCGCTGTCGGGGAAATTCATGTTACTAATTGTTAGTATTATATTACTTAATCTTAAGAATGGGAAATTATATAATACTCCTCGCCGTATATCTGCCTGGCGGGCGGTGGCGGGGCCGCCGGTGCCCCGGCCCGGGCCACAAAACGGCCATGGCCACCTCACCGGGCTTCCGGGGTCCATCTCCGCCGCTCGCCGAACCGCCCTGCCGGTGGCGGGGCGGCGGTGGTTGACCATGAAGAAAAGCATCACCTATAACGAAGGCGAGATCGTGCTGGACACCGACCGTGACGCCTGCATCTATTACGCACCGCGGGGCGAGCCCGGCGGGGCATATGTGCGCGGAAAGGACCTCTACCTGCACGAAGAGGACGGGGTGCCCGATGTCTACTACCTGCACTCCTGGTCGATGGAGCCCGGCGAGGACGAACTGCTCCAGACCGTCTCCATCGTCTCCGCCGAAGAGTTCCTGGAACTGCGGGGGCTCGTGCTTGCCGCATACCCGGAGAAGGCGGGGAGCCTGGCGCTACGGTCGTACGGCTACGGCATCGCGGAAGAGTTCTGAACTTCACGGTCCCGGGCGGGGGCAGGGTCGCCCTCCCCCGATCGTGCCTGCAATTTATTACAAAATAGATATTATTTAACATCAGTTGCGTCATATTCTAATATATGTTATACCGGGCACAGAGGAACGTCCTTCCGTTCACCGCCATCGTCGGCCAGAAGATAATGAAACGCGCACTCATCCTCAATGCCATCAACCCGGGAATCGGCGGCGTACTCGTCCGCGGCGAGAAAGGGACGGCCAAGTCCACCGCGGTCAGGGCGCTTGCCGGCGTGCTCCCCGAGATCGACGTGGTCCGGGGCTGCCCATACAGTTGCGATCCTGCCGGCGACGGAGGCATCTGCAATGCCTGTGCTGAGAAGAAGGCTGCAGGCGAGGAGTTGGAGACGGATCGCCGGCGAGTCCGCGTCGTCGACCTCCCGCTCGGAGTGACCGAAGACCGGGTGGTGGGCACCGTCGACGTGGAGCGGGCGATCCGTGAGGGGATGGTAACCATCGATCCGGGCATCCTCGCGGCGGTCAACCGCGGTATCCTCTATATCGACGAGGTCAACCTGCTGGACGACCACGTGGCCGACGTCCTCCTCGATGCTGCTGCTATGGGCGTCAACGTGGTGGAGCGCGAAGGCGTATCCTTTTCCCATCCTGCCAGGTTCATCCTGGTCGGCACCATGAACCCTGAGGAGGGAGAACTGCGGCCGCAACTGCTGGACCGGTTCGGGCTGCAGGTGACCGTGGAGGGGATCGTGGACCCCGCCGAGCGTGTGGCGGTCATCAGGGCCGCCGAGGCGTTCGAGCGCGACCCTGGTGAGTGTCGGCAGGTGTACGGGGTGGCGCAGGAAGAACTGCGCGAAAAAATCGTCGATGCGCGGGCCCTGTTGCCGTCGGTCACGGCTGACGATGCCCTCCTGCATGCGGTGGCGGAGGCATGCATCAGGCTCGGGGTCAGGACCCACCGCGCCGATATCGCCGTCGTCCGCACGGCCAAGACGATCGCCGCGCTTGACGGGCGGACCGCAGTCACCCGCGACGACGTCCGGGAAGCCATGGAACTCGCGCTCCCGCACCGGATGCGCCGGAAACCGTTTGAGGAGCCGAAGATTGATCCGGAAGACCTCGACGAAGCACTGCAGAACGCGGGGAGCGGGCACGACCACCCTCCCCGGGATGGCGGGGATGATGCGGCCGGTGACGAGCACCCCGGCGGAGATGGTGGAGAGTCGCCTCCCTCCGGCGGGAGTGCCGCACACGAGACCGTCCTCCCTGTCGGAGACCCAATCGATGTCAGGAAGATGAGCCTGCCGGAGCGGCGAGACACCCGGGAGCGGCAGAGAGCCTCCGGCAGGCGGTTCGAGACGTTCTCGGCGGGAAACGCGGGAAGATATGTTTCTGCCCGGTATCCGACCGGGACCGGTGACGTCGCACTCGATGCCACGCTCCGGGCCGCCGCCCCGCACCAGGTGGTGCGCGACCACAAGGGGATGGCGGTCGCCGTCCAAAAAGAGGATATCCGCGAACGGGTCAGGGTGGGGAAGGTCTCTGTCGCGTGTGTCTTCGTGGTCGACGCCAGCGGTTCGATGGGAGCCACAAAGCGGATGGAGTCGGCCAAGGGCGCGGTCCTCTCGATGCTGCTGGACTCCTACCGGCACCGCGATCGCATCGGTCTCGTGGCGTTTCGAGGAAACAGCGCCGAGGTCCTCCTCCCACTCTGCTCGAGTGTCGATCTCGCGCAGAAACGGCTGGAGGATCTCCCCACTGGTGGAAAGACACCGCTAGGTGCCGGCCTGATGAAAGGCATGGAGGTTCTCCAGCAGGAACAACGGAAGAACGGCGAGGTGATCCCGATGATGGTCGTCATCTCCGACGGCCGGGCAAATGTCCCTCTCTCAGGCGACGTGCGCCACGAGGTCCTCGGCATCGCAGAGGAGATCCGGTCGCAGGGCATCAGGACGGTGGTCATCGATACCGAGGAGACCGGGGACTCTTTGCTTGAGTTCCGACTTGGCTACTGCAGGATGGTTGCGGAGCATGCCGGCGGCGGGTACTACCCGATCGCTGACCTCTCCTCTGGGCTCCTGAGGGAGATCACGGCGGCCGAACGGGATGCGATGGTGCATCCCGCCCGAAATTCTTTCACCGGCAGAGCGGCGTGAGTTTCTCGAGCAGGTGTTCCACCTGCCGGCAGCGATCCGCCGGAGGTTCCGGCCGCCTCAAAAAGGATCCGTGTCGGTGATTGCACTATTGAACTAGTGCATCGATTCTCAATATGTAGTACAACCAGAGAGCACCATCGGATCTCGCACACCTGCTCCAGGAGGTCATACTCCGGAGTACGCCCGGGCAC
>JALNXI010000216.1 GCA_023230425.1 Methanoculleus sp.
CAGGCACGAACCGCATGTATAGAACATCATGGCTGCCGGTGTGCCGTTTGCAGTTTTGATTTTGGGAAGGTATACGGGCCGATAGGACAGAATAAAATCCACGTGCACCATCTCATACCTCTATCCGGAATACGACAGGAATACGAGATCGACCCTGTGCGGGATCTACGCCCCGTATGCCCGAACTGTCACCTCATAATCCACAGTAAGCGAGAACCTTTCACAATCGACGAGGTAAGGGAACAGATCAGGCTCAACAGCGGTCAATAAGTGCTTACGTCAATTCCCATTTGTACGGTTGACAATCGGCCGGTTTGCTCAGGTATTTTCGATAGTCGAAATTTGAGCGATGCAGATATGAACGCATTATGAACGCGTTCATAACTATGTACATGTGTTCATACCCGGGTCTCTCTCCAGACATAGTGGGCGCCCCGCCTTTCTCCGATCTGTTTAAATTCGGGATAACACTGACCGACGCATCCGTGTGTTCCTCCCGTCAACGTTGAAGGGTTCAAACGCGGGTTCAAACCCGGACTCCGTCACCCATACATCTCTCTCACATCTCCCGGTTCGTATTGTGGCATGTATTACCCCCGCCTCTCCCCCCGGATCAGCACCCTCCACCTATGTAGCATCCGCCGGAGCCCGGCGGTCCCCACGGGCGCCGGGTAGGGAAGAGGAATTTCCACGCCGTCCGGGGCGACGGTGAGGCCAAGGGCCGCGGCGCACTCGGTGCAGACGGTCTCTGCGCCCGGATCAGCCTCGAGCATGGGGTGGGGGAGCTCGAAGTGCACCCTGCTCCCCGCAATATCGGCAAACTTCCCGAGCATCTCCGCCTGGAAGGCACGCTCCTCTTCGACGGCGGCCGTGGCGTCGATGCCGCAGATCCGGCCCACCTCCTCAAGGAAACGGCACGTCCCCCCGAGACCGGCCGGGAACGAGTCTACGTAGGGAGTGCCGAACCTCCTCTTGAAGTCCTCGCCGACCGGCCGGAGCGCCGGCTCCCGGAGGACGTTCACGGCGGCGGACCCGAGGCGCCCGACATCCCCCGTCCCGATCCTCCGCACAAACCTGAGGTTGACCTCGATGCCGAGCCGGGCAAGGAGGCGTGCGATCTCGGCGGCGTTCTCATCGACGGCGTACTCCAGGTTCTTCTCGCCGACCAGGTTTGCCGAGAGGGTCTTCTCGGTCATGGGCCGGGCGAGCGAGGCGACCGTTGAGAGGGCGTTTCTGATCCCGGTCTCAAAAACCCCGCCGAGGAACCCCGCTGTCGGCACGGCGATCACCGGGACGCTCCGGGCCTTCGCACAGACCCCCGCGGTGTCGTCTCCGATCGTCTCGACGATGCAGGTCGAGAGGACGAAGATAGAGGCCGGTGTAGGGGAGAGGGAGAGTGCCTGTCCTATAGTCCTCTCCAGCGCCTCTTCCCCCCCGAATATGATATCGTTCTCCGTAAGGCGGGTAGAGAGGAGGCGGGGGACTTCGAGCCGGTCGTTCGAGAGCAGCGTGGCGTGGATGAGGGAGAAGTTATGGTGCGCACATCCCGACGGGCCGTGGATGATGCAGACAGCGTCCCGTACCTCGGTGAGCACCGAGAGCGCCCCGGTCAGGGTGCACCCCTCAAACCTGGACGAATTCGAGGGCGAAGGATTCGAGTTCATCCATCTCGAGGGGTGTGGGGATACTCGTTGTTCTGTTCCCGTAGATCGTGCGCCCGAGTTCCTCATAAACCGCCGCCTGGTCAGACTCGGGGGCGTATTCAACGACCGTCTGCCTGTGCAGTTCCGCAATCTGCACCCCCCGGTCCCGGGGGACGTAGGCGATGAGACGGGAGTTGATCCGGCGGGCGAACTCCTCCACCAGGTCCCGCTCGCCCTCGATATTCTTTGCGTTGCAGATCACGCCGCCGAGCGTGCACCTGCTGCGCACCCGGCGTGAGAGGCGGGCGATGGCCTTTGCAATGTTATTTGCCGCGTAGATCGACATCAGTTCGCCGGAGGTGACCAGATAAACCTCCTGCGCATATCCCTCCCGCATCGGCATAGCAAACCCGCCGCAGACGACGTCCCCGAGGACGTCGTAGACGATCACGTCGCCTTTGAGGGCATCCAGGCGTTCGAGGAGCTGGAACGTTGCGATGATGCCCCGCCCGGCGCACCCGATCCCCGGTTCGGGGCCGCCGGCCTCCACACAGCGCACCCCCCGGAAGCCTCGATAGACCACATCATCGACGGTGATCTTATCGTCCCCGCGCTCCCGGATGAGGTCGAGCACCGTCGGGATCCATGTCCCGTGCATCAGCATGCGGGTACTGTCGTGCTTCGGATCGCAGCCGATCTGCAGGATATCGAGCCCTTCCCCTGCGAGTGCTGCCGATAGGTTTGCTGCAGTAGTGGATTTCCCGATTCCACCCTTCCCGTAGAGGGCGATCTGTTTCATTGTTTCTACTATGCGCTTGCATGGGTAATTAGGTGTCGGATGGTGTTCGCACTATCGCAGTATATATTGTTTGTTGTGATCATTGCGGCTCCTCTTTGGTCTCACTTTTATATAAAATAGGATTTAATCTAGTATTTTGATTGTCGGTGGCCTAAAATCAGTTTTTTAATATTGAAAAAGTATATATCTGGCTGTTTGAAACACTCTGGTAAGCAGAGGGAAAGAGAACCATGGACCCACGATTTCGATCACGGCTGATTGCGGCGATCATCCTCCTTGTCGTCGTCTGCTCGGCCTTTTCGGTGAGCCCGGTTGCCGGATTCCGTCTGGAAAACAGAGATGGGAGCGGCACCGAAGCGGCACTTGCAGAGGCTCTGGTGCTGCAGCAGAGCACCAAAATCAGAGAAGAGTTCATAAAGGACATCACAGTCTACATCGACAGCAAGAGCGAGAAGTTCGGGCAGCAGGACCTCTCCGGGAACGTGAGCGGCCTGTACGTCTCTGATGAGAATGCAATCTACATCCGGTCGGACAGGGACCCGGCGCGGGCCGATGACGTCTTTACCCAGCAGGTCGGGTACCGGGTCTATCACACCATGGGATTTGGCGAGAGCACGGTCTTCCCGACGCTAGAGGCAAAGCCCGGGTCTTACCTGACCGGGATCACGGTCCCGCCCGGCGAGGAGAAGGGGGCGGCGCTCTTTGCCGAAGCCTTCATGCTCTACCACATCTCCCCGGCACTCCTGAAGACAGATGCCCCTGAAGTCTACACCTACATGGACCTGCTCGCAAAGAGCGGCGGGGACCAGGCGGCGGTGGATGACCTGTACATCCACCACGAGCCGGAGTGACCGGCCCTCCTCCTCTCTTTTGCGGCCGGAGCGACCGGTCACTCAAACCCTTTCAGGACGCCCATGAAGAGCATGATCACCGGAATGATCTCGAGGCGCCCTATCCACATGATCAGGATGAAGAGGACCTTCGCCGGATCGGCCATGTCAGGTGAGACGAATCCCGCGGTCATGCCGTTGTTGCACATGGCGGAGACGATCTCGAAGATAACGTTGCTCGAGTCGAAGGATGTCGGCTGCAGGTGCATCACCAGCACCGTGGCAACGAAGATCGTCAGGAAATAGAGCATGATGACCAGCATGTTCCGGGAGACCTCGAGGTCGGCAACGTTCTTCGGGATCACCTTGCCGTCGTATTTGAAGGGCACGAGCACCTTCCCGGAGACGAACATCCGCCGGAACCACCAGAGCAGACTCTGAAAGCCGAGGACTACCCGGGAGAGCTTGATACCGCCGGCGGTGCTCCCCGACGACCCGCCGATCACGATCAGCATCGAGAGGAAGAGGACCGTCACGCTCGCCCACTCGTTCGGGGAGGCGACCTGAAACCCGGTGCTGGTGATTCCCGCCGCCGACATAAAGAGCGCCTGGCGGATGGCGGTGGGGAGATCGGTGGCGCTGAGCGTGACAAGGTCCCACGTTATCACGACGATACCGAGCGCGACGAGCATAAAGAGGAGGCGTGCCTGCTGATCGTTAAAGAAGTGCACCCCTTTCCTGCGGTAGAGGAGGTAGTAGAGTTTGAACGGCAGGGCGCCGGCGATCATGACCGGGACGATGAGGACCTCAAGAAGCGGGTTTCTGTAGAAGGGAATCCCTCCCGAGTGGGGGGAGAACCCGCCGGTGGAG
>JALNXI010000217.1 GCA_023230425.1 Methanoculleus sp.
GTCGGGAAGGTCGGCTACGAGATCAACTTCAACCGCTACTTCTACACCTACACGCCGCCCCGGCCGCTTGAGGAGATCGAGGCGGAGATCAAGGGACTCGAAGCGGAGATCCTGGTGATGGTGAAGGGGATGATGGGATGAGTGCTCTCGACGCTGCATACGAGGTGCTCCTCGCAGCGGGCGAGCCGCTCCACTACCGCGAGATCACGCAACAGATACTTGATCGGGGTCTCTGGTCGAGCGCAGGGTTGACTCCCTGGGACTCGGTCAACGCCAGGATCACCGTGGATATCAAGAAGAATGGGGATCGGTCCAGATTCTATCGGGCAGCGCCCGGCGTCTTCGGGTGTCGTGAGGTTGGTGGTCATCCCCCCTCCGGGGAAGACGATCCGGAACCGGCCTCTCTGTCGTTCCTCGATGCCGCCGAGATGGTGCTGGAGGAGTATGCCGGGGGGCAGCCGATGCACTACCGGGATATCACCCGGAAGGCTCTCGACCTCCACCTGATCACAACCGGCGGCCTGACGCCTGAAGCGACGATGTATGCTGGCATCCTCACTGAGATCCAGCGGCAGGTCAAGCGGGGGGAACTCCCGAGGTTCGAGAAGTTCGGCAAAGGATACGTCGGGCTGACCCGGTGGCACGAGCAGGGTCTCCCCTACCAGATTGAGGTACACAACCGGGAGGTGCGGGAGTGCCTTCTGCAGCGGATCAAGACGATGCATCCTACCGCGTTCGAGGAGCTTGTCGGGGAACTGCTCGCAAAGATCGGGTTTGAGGATGTCGCGGTCACCAAGGCGAGCAATGACGGCGGGATCGACGTGCGGGGGACGCTCGTTGCCGGCGACGTCATCCAGACGAAGATGGCTGTCCAGGTGAAGCGCTGGAAGAGCAACGTCCAGGCGCCGGTCGTCCAGCAGGTCAGGGGATCGCTTGGAGCGCACGAGCAGGGGCTGATCATCACCACGAGCGACTTCTCCGCGGGTGCCCGGCAGGATGCGGAGCAGCCGGACAAGACGCCGATTGCCCTGATGAATGGCAAGCAGATGGTGAGTCTGCTCATCGAGCACGATATCGGGGTGGTGCGGACGAATTACGACCTCATCGACCTTGCGGAGGGTGAAGAATGACGACCGGAATCACGAGTTTCCAGAGCAACAAGGTCTTCCTGAAGGATATTCTCCAGGATATTGACAAGTGCAAGATTCAGCTTCCTGATTTCCAGCGGGGGTGGGTGTGGGACGACAACCGGATCCGGAGTTTACTCTCGAGTGTCTCTCTCTCGTTCCCTATCGGAGCTGTAATGATGCTCGAGACAGGGAATAGCGAGTGCCGCTTCAAGCCGCGGCCGATAGAGGGGTTACCCACTGAACCAGCCGTCGAACCGGATAAGCTAATCCTCGATGGGCAACAACGGCTAACTGCGCTTTTCCAGGCTTTGATTAAGTCGGGAGCGGTCGTCACTGAAGATATTAAAAAGAAGACGATCCTCCGGCACTACTATTTCGATATTGAGAAGTGTCTCGATCCTAACGAAGACCGTGAAGAGTGCATCCGGAGCATCCCCGAGGACAAGTGCGTTAGGAACTTCCGGGGCGAGGTTATCGAGGACTACTCTACCCCCGAGGAGGAATATGCAGCTGGCCTCTTTCCGGTGAAACAGATGTATAATGGCTTCACCTGGAGGATGGGATATGACAAATACTGGAATTATGATGGAACGAAGATTCAGACATTTAACCAGTTCTATATGGAGGTCATCCAGCGGTTCGAGCAGTATCAGCTCCCGGTCATCGAGATGGGAAGGGAGACGCCAAAAGAAGCGGTCTGTCTCGTCTTTGAGAAGGTGAACACCGGCGGGGTATCGCTAACGGTCTTTGAGCTCCTGACCGCCACATTTGCAGCCGATAACTTCACGCTTCGCGAGGACTGGGAGAAGATCTCAGAACAATTCACCAAGGAGGAAGTTCTGAGGAAGATCCCAAGCGACGACTTCCTCCAGGCGGTCACCTTGCTTGCGACGATGAAGCGGTATCGGGAGCATGTCGACGGAACGGATTCTGACGGGCGTGCCCCGGCGATCAGTTGCAAGCGCAAAGACATTCTCAAACTCAAACTCGAGGATTACCGCGAGCACCGGGATGCGGTGGTCGAAGGGTTCCTGAAGGCGGCCAAGTTCCTGCGGATGCAGAAGATCTTTACCGGCCGCGACCTGCCGTACCGGACGCAGATCGTTCCGCTAGCCGCCACTCTCGCGGTGCTCGGCGATGAGGCGGATAACGATACGGTGAGAAAACTTCTCTCACGGTGGTACTGGTGCGGGGTCTTCGGCGAATTGTATGGGAGCACGATCGAGAGCCGGTTTGCCAAGGATCTCCCCGAACTGATCGCATGGGTTCGGCGCGGGGACGAACCCACAGCGGTGAAAGAGGCCTCGTTCTCCGGAGCCCGCCTCAAAGAACTGACAAGCCGCCGGAGTGCGGCATACAAGGGCATCTTCGCGCTGATGATGCGGGACGGGTGCGAGGACTTCCGTTCCGGCCAGCCGATCGATATTACCAGTTACTACGATGAGAACGTCGATATCCACCATATCTTCCCCCAAAAGTGGTGCGACGACCACGCTGACGAGCAGGACATCAACAAGCGCCGGACGGCAGTGGACTGCATCATCAATAAGGCGCCTCTCTCGGCACGCACGAACCGGATGATCGGCGGGAGCGCACCGAGCGCGTACCTGCAACGGATCGAGAAGAACGAGGGGATTCCGGCGGAGCGTCTGGATCAGATCCTGCGCTCACACGTCATCGACCCGGAAGCGCTTCGGAACGACAATTTCTGGGCGTTCTACAACCGGCGGCATGAGGAGATCCTCGATCGGATCGAGGCGGCGATGGGCAAGCCGGCTATCCGCGAGGAGGCAGAGACGGCATGACGGTCCAACCCTACGTCCCGGAGCCGCTGCCCCCGGCCGGCATCGACTGGGAGACTCATATCCCACAGATAGCGTCGGCAAACCGTGCCCTCGCCCGATACGACGGCATCCTCCAGGCGATCCCGAACCCACGGCTCCTCCTCTCCCCGCTCCTGACGCAGGAGGCGGTGCTCTCGTCACGGATCGAGGGGACGCAAGCGTCGCTTGAGGACGTCCTGCGGTTCGAGGCGAACCCGAAGGAGCCGATCGGCGATGCGGCTCTTGCCGACATTCAGGAGATCATCAACTACCGTGAGGCGCTGAATACTGCAGTGGAAGCCCTCAAGACCCGACGGCTGGATCTGGCCCTCGTCTGCGACCTGCACCGGATCCTGCTCGCCGGCAGCCGGGGCATGGACCGGGAGCCGGGGTGCATCCGCACGATCCAGAACTTCATCGGGCGGGACGCTCACATCGAGCATGCGATCTATGTCCCGCCGGCGCCGGAGGATGTTCCCGGGGCGCTCGGGGACTGGGAGGCCTACCTGCAACGGGAGGAGAAGGACGTCCTCGTCCAGCTCTCCGTCCTGAAGGCCCAGTTCGAACTCATCCACCCGTTCTGCGACGGCAACGGGCGTATCGGGCGGATGCTCGTCCCCCTCATCCTTTACGAGAAAGGGCTGATCGGGAGCCCGATGTTCTATATCAGCGCCTACCTCGAGCGGAACCGGCCGGTCTACTACGAGCGGCTGCTCGCGGTCTCCCGGGACGGGGACTGGAACGGCTGGATCGCGTTCTTCCTCCATGCCATCGAGGAGCAGGCCGGGGCAAACGGCCGGAGAGCAACGGCGATCCTCGATCTCTACAACGAGATGAAACGGACGGTGCCGGAGGTGACCCGGTCGCAGTATGCGATCGCCGCGATCGATGCGCTCTTTAAAACGCCGGTCTTCAGTTCGGCCGAGTTTTACGAGCAGGCAGCGATCCCGAAGGTAAGCGGGGCAAAGATCCTCAAGGATCTGGAGGAGAACGAGCTCGTCCAGGTATTGCAGCGAGGAGCGGGCCGAAGAGCGAGCATGTATGCCTTCCCGCGCCTGCTCGCCATCACCGAGGGGGACCGGTTGTGAATACCCTGATATCTGCAAACGGTTTTGTGTCTATCAAAACCCCGATCCGATATACACAAAGTTCGTTGTGTATACCAGAGTATACACA
>JALNXI010000218.1 GCA_023230425.1 Methanoculleus sp.
GTTGTCGTGCAGGTGGACATGAATCGCTCCTCCCTGTTCCAGGAATGGCGCCAGGTTGCCATTCACGTGGGCATGTCCCACGTCGAGGGCGAAGCCGAGGTCGAGACCGGCAAGACGATCGAGGAATCCGGGCTCCCTGAAGAAACAGATGTCCCAGGCCCCCATGTTCTCGACGGCGAACCGGACGTTCTGGTCTCCCTGAAGTGTCGCGAGTTCGTTCAACGAACGGTCAAGGGCGGCCCGGGCGGCAACCTGCACCTCTTCTCCCCATACATGCCCCGGGTGTATGACCAGCCGCTCAGCGCCGATACGGTCGCAGACCTCCGCGAGGTCCCTGATGACCCTGATGGTCGCCCTTCGCAGGCGCTCGTTGTCGGATGCGATATTGGTATCGGCGACCGGGGCGTGGACTGTGTACCGGAGATCGAACGAATAGCAGGCTTCTTCGGAGAGGAAGAGGGAGTGAGGGCCGTCGGAGAGGATCTCCGCGAGACCCGTTTGGCCGGAGATGAGGCCAAGAGCCTCTTCGAGTGGCCGATCCATCAGGCAGCAGGTGGAACAGCCTATGTGCTCATTGGACATGGACTCGAGACCTACCCTGCCCCTGTTTCTTTCTCCGCCATGCCATCGCGGCAAGGCACGCACCCACGGTAATCAGCGTTGCCGGAGAGAGTGCCATTCCCTGCTGTGGGGTTGTTTGCCCTTGAGTGGGAGCAGCGGAAGTTTGCGACGGTTCAGCGGTGAAGGCGGGATCCGGAGGCGGTGTTTCAGGCATGCCGGCAGGGAGGACTTCCGGTTGGACCCTGAATGCCGATACGGCCCCGTCCAGCGCACCGGCGAGGATATGCGTTACGTTGGACGACGTAGAGACACATCTGATCTCTTCATCCGTCGCGTACGTCCATACGATCTCTCCGTCCCGATTGAAGATGGAGATGCCCCCGCTCGCCAGTACAAGAGTCGATCCGTCTCCGGAGATCGATACGTCTGTAATCCTTTCCTGCGTTGAAGACTTCCAGAGGATCCGTCCGTTCTGGTTCAGGAGGAACGTGACCCGCTGGGGCGATGCGGCGGCTACCGTCGAGCCATCGTGTGAGACAGCCACCCGGACGCCGTGACTACCCGTCCTGTAATCCCAGAGAAGCCGGCCGTCTCCACCGAAGAAATATATATTCCCCGAATCGCTGCCGGCAACAGCGCTTGATCCGTCACCGTCGATCGATACGCTTCCAAC
This sequence comes from Methanoculleus sp., assembly GCA_023230425.1. GTDB lineage: Archaea > Halobacteriota > Methanomicrobia > Methanomicrobiales > Methanoculleaceae > Methanoculleus. The sequence continues at coordinate 1,235 of JALNXI010000218.1, forward strand.
CGGGTCTCCCGTATCAAAGGACCAGGAGGCGTTGGCGGTTGTTTGCCCGTCATCCAGGGAGAAGACCCGGAGGCCGGTACCGGCCCCTGCGCAGATCGTACGTCCGTCTGCGGCGATGGCGACACCCTGTATCCGGGACTCCGGCCTGTAACGCCAGATTACGTTGCCTTTCCGGTCGAACAGCAGGAGATGGTCCCCCCCGGTCACGATACGTTCACCCTCGGAGGAGATAGCCACGCTCCTGCTCTGGGATACAGGGTAACTCCAGAGCAGTGTGCCGTTCCGGTCATAGAGATAGACCCTCTCTTCTGTGGTGACGGCACCGTACAGCCCGTCCTGTGAGAGTGCAACCGCCACAATCGGATCCCCTACTCCGAATCGCCAGACTTCCTCGCCGGAGAGCGCCTGCCCCTGTACGGGGTGCGCAAGGCCGCTCGCGACAATAACCGCGAAGAAAATGGGTACGATTAGGTTCCGCCGCATTCTGCACCGGTCCTTCTTACCTCTTCACCCGGATCAGGAGAACGGCGAGGAACGCAAAGGCAAGCGGGATCACGCCGAAACCCGGCGACTGGGCTACAGGAGTCTGTTGCGGGGCGCCTGCATCAAAGAGGTCCGGGTGAAGGGTGGCCGCCACCTCTTCCAGCGCATCTACGATCCGCGGGCTCCCGCGGCTGATGGTATCGGCGTCGACGACGTAGACGTGTCCGTTCCTGACTGCATCCAGCCGTTGCATCCGTGGCTCGTTCATGAAGTAGCCATAAACGATATCATACCCCCCATTGCCCATGCCGGTGCCTGAACTGACGAAGATGTACTCCGGATCTGCGGTGATGAACTCTTCGAGGCCGACAATACCCCACCCCTCAATCGAATCAAACGTGTTTGTTCCCCCGGCCATCGTGATCACCTCGTCCTGGAATGTTTCCCCGCCGCTGACCCAGATCGGGTCGTACCAGACGACGTGGGCGACCGAGGGCCTCTCCGCCAGGGTCTCCGTTGTATCGGTCACCGCCACGATACGGGCCTGAAGTTCCTCCACGCATGCTGCTGCCTGCTCTTCCTGCCCGGTAGCCGCCCCGACCAGTTCGGTGTCCCGCAGGACATCGTCGACTGTCAGCGGGTTGAGAGTGACAACGGTCATCCCGAGCGCGCGCAGACGGTCGACTACGTCTTCAGTGTTACCGGTAGCGGCGAAGACCAGATCCGGATCGGCTGCGAGCACCTTCTCGATGTTGATGGTGCTGTATCCGCCGACCTTCGGTTTATCGGCAGTTTCTGGTGGGTAGTTGCAGTAGTCGGTGACGCCGACGATCCGGTCCTCAAGGCCGAGGGCATACAGGATCTCGGTGTTGGAGGGGGCGAGCGAGACGATCCTCTGTGGCAGGCCCCGGATCGTGATTGTCTCTCCATAGCCGTCGATCACCGTCACGGTCCTCCCGGCGACGTCCGTCGTTGCCGGAGCGGGTGTCCCGGCCGGGGTTGCGGTTGGGACTGCGATCGTGGCGTCCTGCGTGGGTGCGGCAGACGGCAACTGCACCGTCTGTGAAGGTGATATCGGATATGGTCGCCCGAGGAGTGCCGGAATTGCGCCTGCCGTCATACTGCAGGGATTGTCGGTCACGTAGGCCGTGTAGCGGAACGAGCCGTCGGGATTCTGCAGGCCGAAAAGGTGATCTACCACACTCGTTTCACCCACTCTCCACCCTGCGGGGTTGTCTCCCGCGGCAACGATACCCTGGATGACCCAGGAGTCGGAGGCAACGTTTGAAGCGCTCGTTCCCCCGTAATGGAAACCGCCGTTTTCCTGTTGCATTCCCTTCAGGTATGCAAGCGCGTTCTGTAACGCGGCTGCGTCGTGGGAGATACCTGCCGCCGCAAGCGCCTCAAGTGCGGCGCCCGTGTCGTCGGGGTCGCTCTCGGCACCCGGCGTCCAGGGGAAACCGCCGTCGGGGTTCTGCTGGGATACCAGCCACGCTGCCGACGCTCCGGCATCCTCGCCGACGGAGGCAAGGGCTATGATCGTCCAGATGGTCGTGTAGACGTGGTCCCCTGCCTGGCCGTTGGATTTTACCCGGGATTTCAGTTCTGCGACGTAGTCAGTCCCGGAGAAGATACGGGGGTCTTCCCCGACCGCGACCAGCGTAAGGATGGTGCGCGCGATATCGACGGTTCCTCCTTTTGCCAGGATCTCCTCGTTCATCGACCGGAGGTAGTCGATGGTCGAGTTGCCGTTCTTCACCCATGTCCGTGGGTCTTCGCCCGCGGCGACGGCTGCCATGATCGCCCACGATGTCGTGCCCGGGCTGCTCTCGCGCCCGGCTTCCCCGAAACCACCGTCGTCTTTCTGGCAACTGCGGAGATAGTCCAGGGAGGTCTGGATGGCCGGGTCGCCCGTGTTCAGGGGGTAAGCGCCGCAGGAGGCGACGCAGAGCAGGAGGATGAGCAGGATGCTGCCGACCCGCTTCATTGCTTTCTCCTCCGTTCGATGAAGACGTATGCCGCTCCGATGAGCAGAGCCGCGCCCACGCCGACGACGATGAGCGGTGATGAGAGAGACGGCGATGCGTCTGTTGCAGCAGGCGTATCGGAGACGGCAGCGGTGGCGGTGCTTGTGGGGAGAGCCTGTGCCGCAGGCGCCGCCGTGACCGTCAGCAGGCCGAAGACCGAGAGGCCACCGGGCGAGACCGCCTCGAAGACCAGGTTCCCGTTCCCGTCGGTTTTAATAAGCCGGGTATCGAGTAGCTCGTATGTGCCGTCCTCCGCAGACCGTGCGATCCTGACGGCACCCACGCCACCGTGCTCTTCCACCCATGTGGGGCTTACGGTCATCCGGATCACCGCTCCGGCGATATCCTCGCCGTTCTCCAAGTTGGTCCG
>JALNXI010000011.1 GCA_023230425.1 Methanoculleus sp.
GCTCCCGGAGGTTTCGCTCCGTCGAGCCTTCCCGGACCATGATGTACATCCCCCGGAGGAGTTTCTCTCGCGCCTCGTCTAAGGTTGTGCACTCGTGGTCGCTCCGGACCCCGGCATATATGTAGGCGTTGAGGTCTTTTCCAGAGAGGAATGGCGCATGGCCGTCGATAACCTCGAAGAGGGCCATCTTCGCCCGAAGATCTTCGTCACCGGCGAGGACGCCGGGGACGTTCATCACCTCGGCAAGCCCGATGACTCCTTCCCTCTTCCGGAACAGGGCGAGATCGTCGGCAGCGAGCACGGCGCCTCCCAGATCAAGGGGCGTTGCCGGGACACAGGAGGGGAGCATGATCAGGATATCAAGCGGTGTCCGCGTTCCCTCGGTGAGCATATACTCGATCCCCGGGGCTCCGCAGACGTTGGCGATCTCGTGGGGATCGGCGATCACGGTTGTCGTCCCGTGCGCAAGGACGAGCCGGGCATACTCCGCCGGCGTGAGAAGAGAACTCTCGATGTGGACGTGGGCGTCGATCAGCCCGGGCACCACACGGGCCCCCGCGAGGTCGTACTCCTTCCTCCCACGGTACTCCCCGAGGCCGACGATGCAGCCGTCCTTGACCGCGAAGTCCACGCGCTCCCACGTGCATGCGAACGGATTGAATACCTCACCGCCGGAGAAGACAGCATCCGCCGGCTCAAGTCCCCGAGCCGCCGCGAGTCCCGTCGGGGTCAGGCTGCAACCTCCAGGTCGCGGATGACGGATGTCCTCCGCTCGCCGTCGACGAATATGGTCAGAAAGAGTTTGTAGGAACCAGGCTGGAGGTCGACCGGGACCGTGTATTCGTTCTGCCCCCGGTCAAGATCGATATACCGCGCTTCGGAGAAGACCTCGTACTGCTCAAGCGCGCCCACCTCCATGATCGTTACCTGGAGCACAGCGTTCTCAACGGGCCTATCAGTGTTCTCCACAGAGACCCGCAGGGCGTCGCCGCCATAGGTCACTTCCTGGAATGCTGTGGAGAGGCACCCGGCAGCCCCGGTGAGGACAACAAGAGCCAGTATCAGAAAACCCACGTATTTGCTGGACATTCGCTTGGAGAACCGGAGTATCGCATGCCGTGCCGGCGCGAGCACGGACCATGCGAGGCCTCCGGTACTACCCATTCACCTCCATTCATTCACAATTTTGATTGTTATTATTAAAAGGTTGTGAAAAAAACGGGCATTGCAAAAGTTTCCGATTCCCGGCCGTTCCGGCGATTGCGACTCCTATCCTCCCGGGCTGTATATCCAAGGGCCTGCGGTACCCGGTCCTGAAGAGGCCTGCCTCTCGCCCGGGCGCGATGGCCATGGGAAAGCCGTGTCGGGGTGTGATGAACGGGGCGCCGGGAGTCTTTCGGTACAGGAACCTGACCGGTTTTCATGAAAAAGCGGTAAAATGTTGAATGGTGGACTCTATGATTTATGAAAATATTTAATATGACATGCCAATTATAATAAGATCAGAATGGGTGAGGCCGACAACAACTCCCGCCTATACCGAATATTCCGGGAGCTCCAGGAGAAAGGGCTGATCGGGCGCAGGAGAAGGCTGGTGGAGTGCCCCTTCATCTTCTCCATGCAGGGCTGCCCGGCGCTCAACTGCATCCGCTACCGGCGTGCCTTCTACGACAGGTATCTCTCCCGGGCCAGTGATGACACCCTCCGGTTCGTGCTGCTCCACGAGGAGGGGCATATCAGGAAGGGCTCTCCCCTCCTCTCCGTCCTCCCGGCCCTCCCGGTTCTTCCGTATCTCCTGCTGCTCCGCTATCCTCCTATCGATTCGCTGTTGCCGGTGGTCCTGCCATCCCTGCAGGCGGGGGGTCTTCCCATTGCAAAGTTAGCCTCCATCGCCCTCCTCCTCCTGACCGTCGTCTTCGCCTACCGGGCCTACTATCGCCGCGCGTACGACGAGGAGTTCACTGCCGACCGGTACGCGGCAGAGGTGATGAAGCTCTGCTACCGGGTCAGGGACCCTGGAGCCCTCCTCCAGAACCTGCTCTCCGGGCTGCGGACCGCGGCGTCAGCCTCACGTAGTAGGAGGTCTGGCCATCTCTATCAGGTGATTCCCGGGTTCATCCGTTCCGAGCCCGACTACAGGCCATCCATATCCGAGCGTGTACAGAGAGTCCGGGAAGCAACAGGTCCGGGAGGCGAGAATTCCTCTGTACGCCACGGAGGTAGCAGCCTCTCCCGCTGATGCCTGCTCTTCTCTAGTGCAACGATTCCCAATTACCGGCACTCTCAACGGAGGAGAAGTATTGATCTTTTTTCACACTATCCGGGGGTTTGCATCCCGGGAGACGGCTTGTCCCCGGTATCCCCACGTACTGCCCCCCTCCGGAGGCGGGGGCTTTGTGGAGGAACATACGGGTACCCGCCTGCGGGGAGGGGGTTACAGGCAGATGGCAATCCCCGGGGAAGAACCAGTTTCTAGCCGATTTTTCCCGGTCTTTCGGGAAACCGGCTTCGACACCGCTCCCGGGGCACGGCTTCCCACGGGTATCGCCATGACTGCCCTCGCCCCCGGGAGGGGGCGGGGGAGGAGCGCGAAGCGCGGGCGGGGGGGGGGGACGGAGGGGAGCGCTCCGTGGGGGAGGGGGACGAAGGCCAGATATGGTCGGTTATTTTGGAATCGATGCACTAGCACCCAGGAGCCCGGACGAACTTAAGATGGACAGCCGATGCCTTCCCGCACCCGCTCCTCTGCACCCGGGAGGATTTGCTGGCAGATACAAGTTGAATTTATCATCAAGAGTGCCCGGGCTATCGGAATGCAGAACATACATCGCATATGCACAGCATCATAAAAATAGGTTTAAGAACCCCCATTCCAAATAGAGGTATCGAGGGGTGCTGGATATCACAATTGTAGCGTTTGCCCACCACAAAGGTGGCACGGGAAAGACGACATCATGCCTCAACGTCGCAGGATACCTCCAGAAAAACGGAAAAAGTGTTCTGGTGGTAGACTGCGACCCGCAGGCCAATGCCACAACGGGGCTCGGGGTTAATCCCAATACCCTTGAACTGAGCATGTACGATCTCTTCATGAGCACGTTTGAAGGCTTTCCTGACGTCGTGATCAACGATATCATCGTCCCCACGGCATCAGGGATCGATCTTGCTCCGGCAACCCTGGACCTTGTGGGGGTTGAGCCCTATCTCTACGGTATCGAGGACAGGGCAGGGCTGCTCAAGGCGGCGCTCGCCCGGGTGAGAGGCACTTACGACTTCATCCTGATCGATACACCCCCAAGCATGGGCCAGTTCGTCATCAACGGCCTCATCGCGGCGGACCACACCATCGTCACCCTCGATCCCGGCACCTTCGCCCTCAAAGGCATGGAAGCCTTATCGACGGTCTTTGGCGACATCAGGGAGATGCTCGGAGAGGATGTCACCGCAGATTTCGCCATTCTGACCCGCTGGAAGGGTCTGGATGAACGGGCAGCCGGAACAGGCGGCCTCGCACTCTTCCTGAAACGGATCTTCTCACCCGGCCCCTCCGCCGAAGAAGGGAGGGAGAGAGAACGGCTGAAGACGTTTGAGGCCGAGGTCAGGAAAGCGTTCAAACAGGTATTCATAGTCCCTTACTCACCTGCAATCTACGAAACACAGCAACAGGGACTTCCCATCTCCCACTACGCACCCGAGAGCGACGCCGGCAGAGAATACCGGGCAATAACTACTGCGCTTCTGGAACTGGACGAGAAGCATGAGAAGGATGTGTAATTAATGATCGATAGACCTGGAAGAAAAGCATTATTTACCGGGCCGGTTGTGCCGGGTACGACAGGACATGAACAGGGGGCGGCGGTGCTGCCCCAGGCGATCGAGGCTGCACTCCATGCGGGGATCAGCGGCGACGGCTCCGCGAGGATCGACCTTGCCGGCGTTCCGGAGATGTTCCGGCCCCTGGCCGTCTCGATCAATGCACTGCTTGAGAAGAAGGAGGAAGAGAAGCAGGCCCTCAAGAGCCGGCTGGAGGAGGCCAGAACGCTTCTGAAGGGATCCGATACGATCATCGAGCAGAACCCGATGCCCATCCTGATCGTCGACCCGCAGTTCAGGATCACGGCCGCAAACACCGCCTATGCCGATATGAGCGGGATCCCGAAGGACCAGCTGCCCGGTAGAAGCCTGAGAGACTTCAAGATAGCATCGCAGAAGGGTTCCGGCCTCCGGCAGGCGGTCCAGGAGAAGAAGCGGGCGTATGCCGAAGTCGTCGTCGAACTCCCCTCGGGCACCCATACGCTCGAGCAGTACGGCATCCCTCTTCTTGACGGGGAAAATGCGGTCGAGAGCATCCTCATCGTCTATAACGATATCACCCGGCAGCGGGAAGAGGAGAACGAGATCCAGCGGATGCAGCGCCGTGTCGACACGATGATCAAGCAGAACCCGCTTGCGATCGCAACCCTCCGCCCGGACAAGAGCCGGATTGATATCAACGACGAGTATGCCCGGATGTGGCGGGGGACGCGCGAAGAGACCCTTGCAAAGAAACTCTACGACTACGATATCACCATCCTTGAGGGCGAACACTTCTACGCCTGCTACGAGACGAAGAAGCTCGCACGGACCGACGTCATGGTCAAGTGGCCCGACGGCGTGAAGAAATACCTCACCTTAAACGCCATCCCGATCCTGGATGCAAAGGGCGATATCGAGATGGCCTTCTACGTCTGGAACGACTGGACCAACCTCCAGGAGAAGCAGGAGGAAGTCAAGAAGACCGAGCACCGGGTGGAGGCGATGATCAAGCAGAACCCGCTCGCGATCGCGACACTCCGCCCGGACAAGAGCCGGATCGACATCAACGACGAGTATGCCCGGATGTGGCGGGGAACGCGCGAAGAGACCCTTGCAAAGAAACTCTACGACTACGACATCACCATCCTTGAGGGCGACCACTTCTACGCCTGCTATGAGACGAAGAAGCTCGCACGGACCGACGTCATGGTTAAGTGGCCCGACGGCGTGAAGAAATACCTCACCTTAAACGCCATCCCGATCCTGGATGCAAAGGGCGATATCGAGATGGCCTTCTACGTCTGGAACGACTGGACCGAGCAGCAGATGAAGATGGAGGAGATCCAGGAACTTCAGGAACGGACAGGGGTGATGATCCAGGAGAATCCGATGCCCATCCTCCTCTGGAACCCGGACATGACCCTGAAGATGGCGAACAAGACGTTCCTGAAACTCACGGGGTACACTGAAGATCAGGCGTCGCAGCTTACCGCTCGCGACTTCAAATACACCTCCCAGTCGGGACAGGGGGCTCTAGATGCCATCCGGACCCGGCAGGCAAACCGCGGTGAGGCCACGCTGGAGTTCCCGGCCGGCACCTATACCGTCGAGCGCTACAACATCCCGCTTCTCGACCGTGCCGGCAACGTAGACTCTGTACTCACCGTCTACAACGATGTCACCGAGCAGCGGGAGAGAGAGGATCAGGTCAGGAGCTTGATGGAGACCGCAAAGCGGGAGGGCGAGAGACTCGCAAAGAGCGCCGAAGGACTCGGAACCGCACTCGCCGCCATGGCAAAGGGCGATCTGACAGCGTTTGTAGACGCAGAATCCGGCGACCCGCTCCTGAAGGTGAAGGGTGACTACAACGCTTCGCTGACCGCCATCCGCTCGCTCCTCGCTGAGGTGGCAAGGGCGGCCCACCAGGTTGATATGACCACAAAGGAGGTCAGCAAGAGTTCCGATGAGATTATCCGGGCCACGGAGCAGGTCGCTATCTCGACGCAGCGGTCGTCGGAGGATGCACGGCGCCAGCTTGACAAGATCGAGGAGATCGGGAAGGATGTCAACGACCTCTCGGCGTCCATCGAGGAGATAGCAAGCACGTCGCAGGAAGTCATGGAGCATGCCTCGAAAGCGTCGAAGGAGGGGAACGAAGCGGCTTCCCTCGGCGAAGTCGCGGCGAAGAAGATGCTCCTCGTCGAGGAGATCTCCAAACAGACCGTGAACGAGATCAGCACCCTCAACAACCAGATGCGGGAGATCAACAACATCGTCAAGTTGATCACCGACATCGCCAACCAGACCAACCTTCTTGCGCTCAACGCAGCAATTGAGGCCGCCCGCGCCGGGGAGCACGGCCGCGGGTTTGCCGTCGTCGCCGGCGAGATCAGGAACCTTGCCGGCGAATCCAAGCGGGCGAGCCAGGATATCGAGGACCTGATCCGGTCGATCCAGGCAAGCACCGATAAGACTGCAGGCTCTATGCAGGCGTCCCACCAGGAGATCCAGGCGGGCATCGAGAGCGTCAACAAGGTCATCGTGGGCTTAAACCGGATCGTCAACGGCGTGGAGGTCGTCGCCCACGGCATCACCGAGATAACGAAGGCCACCGAAGACCAGGCAGGCTCCACCAACAACGTCATGCAGAAGATGGACGAGTCCACGCACATGACCAAGGAGAGCCTGGACCGCACCGAGGATATGGCGGCACTCGCGGAAGAGGTCAGCGCGTCAACCCAGGAGGTCGGGAGCGCATCGCACGAACTGGCAGGTATGGCTGAACAGCTCGAGAAGGTCATGAAACAGTTCAAGCTGAACTGAGGGGGAGACGATGGCAGCATCCGTAGATGTGGTGGAGTTCCAGCTTGGGAATGAACACTACGCGCTGGATATCCAGATAGCACGGGAGATCGTGGAGATGATGCCGATCACTCCCCTCCCCCGCGCTCCCCGATACCTTGCGGGCATCATCAACCTGCGAGGCGAGATCACGAACATCATCGACCTCAGAGACCTCCTCGGACTCCCCGAATCCGGGGGTGTCGAGAACCGGAAGATCGTCGTACTGATGCCGGATGTGGCGGGCGGGTCGAACCTGGGGATCATCGTCGATGATGTTCACAGTGTCATCTCGGTTCGGGATGAGCAGATTGAACGCATCAATGACGGTATTACGTCATCGATCAGCGATTATGTCAAAGCGATCATCAAGATAGGGAACGATAGCGACGGGAAAGCAAAGACCCTTATCATCTGGCTCGACGTCCAGAAAGTGGTCAGCGATCTCGGACACTACCAGAACACTCTGTAAGCCAACACCCGGCGAGAGAAGAGTACCCCATGGATGCATTCACGTCGCTCCAGAGGAGCATCGAGAGACTGGTCGGGATCAAGTGCTCAAGTTACAAGGAGGACTACATCAAGCGACGCATCCTCTCCCGGATGCGCCTGACGGGCACCGCAGATTACGAGGCCTACCATAAGTACCTCCTCGCAAACCCGCAGGAGATCGACCCGCTCAGGAACGCCCTCACCATCAACGTCACGAAGTTCTTCCGGGACCCGGATGTCTTTGAGGTGATGCGACGGGAGGTGTTGCCGGATCTGGCCCGTCGCAGGGGATCGATCAGGATCTGGTGCGCCGGCTGCTCCACGGGCGAAGAACCCTACTCGATCGCCATCCTCGCGCACGAACTGACGGCACTTCGCAGGGATCTCAACGTAACGATATACGCGACCGATATCGACGCCGTGGTGCTGCAGAAAGCCATGACCGGCGTCTATGACAGAAAGACACTTGAGAATGTGGACGAGCGCCTGATCCGGAAACACTTCACCAGCCACGATGACGGCACGTTCGAGGTCCGCCCCCACATAAGGGACATCGTCAAATTCCGGCAGCACGACCTGATGTCAGGCGTTCCCATCGCCCGATACCTCGACGCCGTCACCTGCCGGAACGTCACCATCTACTTCACCGAGAAGCAGAAGAACGAGCTTGCGCATCTTTTCCACTCCGCCCTTGCCGCTGACGGCTACTATATCATGGGGAAGACGGAGTATCTGGCAAGAGAGGTGGAGCACCTCTTTGCACCTTATAACGTTATGCAGAAGATACTGCGCAAGGCCGCATAACAGAGGGTCGATCGGTTCGACGTTACCAGCGGCGGCCGGAAGAATCCGTGCCCGTCCTGGTTTCGTCAAACTTCGACATCCGCTGCATGAAGGCCTTCCGGGCCTGGTAGCGCTTCAACTCGGAGAGCAGCAGGAAGAGATTTACGCCGACGACGATGATGATGAGCATGAGGCTGATCCAGCGCTGGCCGTCGTTCCGGGTTGTGATGAAGACTGCTACAAGGAGCACCACGAACGAGAGCAGATAAAATACCACCCATGTGCGCACCTCAGGGACTTCCATGCTCTCACAGGACAGTGGCACCGTTCCCGTATTAACAGTTCCGTTTTATAATGCCAATCGAGAAGTGAGACGGGGTAAAACGGGGATGGCTCGACACCTGAACGGCAATCTCCAACTGTATATGGGCGAGGATATTAGGTCAAATCCGAAGGTATTTTTGCCTTGCACATCCCTCTACACCTGTGGATAAAGGCGACGTCTTCAGCATCCTTGCTGCCCTGATCATCGTCTCCGCGATAGCGATGGTGTTTCGCCTGCCTGCAGCGGAAGCCGGATCAGAGGTTCAGGAAAGCCTCACACCGGAGAGTATCGCGCTGCCTCCCATCACGGCTCCCCCGGTGCCGGCATCGTCTGTACCGCCCGGACCCGTCAGGCTATCGTACACGACCAGGGTCTGGGATTACCCCTGTTGTCACCTCCCCAACAACCTCACGTTCTACGGAGGGTCTGACCCGCCCTGGAATGAGGCTCCGGGCATTGTCCCGTTCGCGTACATTGAGGAGGCGAGAGGAGGTATCACCGAGGCATTCCACGTACCGTACGCGGTCTGGAGGCTGAACTGCAGTGTCTCTGCAACAGTAAGGCCTGAGGCGGCACACTTTCGGATGGCGCTGGTCGAGCTGGGGAGTGGGACCATCGTAGAAGGGGCCGACCTGCGCTATCCGGGTACTATCGTCAAGAACGTCCAGAGGGGGGGTAAGGACTTCTACCTGATCGTCAGCGTAGATGAGGTCGACTCGTACCGCATCACCCTGGAGACGCTTCCGGAATACCTCTAAATTTAGATCTTCTCGACGGTGATCCTGACCCGGTCTCCGGCCCGCACACCATGTCCCTTCGGGACATCGATGTTGAACCAGAGCACATCCGGATTCTCATAACTCTTGTCCTGGGACATGAGGCAGTCTTTGTGGTCGTTGATGGTGGCCACAAACTCGATAGGTGCTTCGAACTCAATGATCTTCATGCCCTAAAGTAGAGCGTTCCAGAATAAAATTATGATGCACGGGGAGTAACACGCCATGTTGTACTGTTCGAGTAGCTCCAGCGCCTGATATCCAGCTCGTCACAGATCTCCGAGAGGATGGCAAGATTGATACCGACCTCTTTTGGAGAGAGGCCTAGATCGGTTGCGATGTATTTTGACTTAAAGTAGGATTTGCCTGCTTTCAACCCGGATTTGAGGTGGTACAGGATCTTTCGCTGGGTATCGCTATATCTTTCTTTAATACGGTCCTTCGTCGACATCCACTCATTCCCTCGTGAGCAAGTGCTTTTAGTGCAGAGCAATATATATGCCTGCCCATTTGAGATCCTAAAATCTCAGGATGAGTATACAACTATTTGTATACAATTGGGCATCGCCGTGCCGATCAGCGGATCAGGGAGCACCTTCAGCTTACCCAACACCGTCGACCGGCCATCGCCTGCGCGAGTGCCCGTGAGAGGGACGGACCACCCCCTCCTGGTTACCCAACACGGAGCCGCACAACGGCGCCGGGAGCAACGTCGATGTCGTGGACGGCCGGTCGTCTTCGGTCGCAATCCCTGTCAAGCCGGGCGCAGCGCCGCTTGTGTTGGGACCCTTGCCGCAACCGCGGCGAGGATCCCGCAACCGGTCTCGTTCGGCGAGGAGGCGCCGGATGGGCCGCGACCCATTATCTCCTGTTCCTCCAGAGAACGACCAGAAGCCCGGCGATTGCAACAGCCGCTATGATGCTGATGAGTGAGAGTGGGGCTGACGCCGTTGGGTTGGGGTTTACCTGGGCTGCCTGTATCGGCGTGAACGTCGGCATCTCAGCTGTCGAAGTCTCTGCCGGCGTCGCTTCCATCGTCACCTCATCCGTCCCGACTATGATGGGAGGTCCCGTCTCCATAGCGGTCTCGTTGGTTGTATCATTGGTTGTCATGCTGATGGTATCGTTGGTTGTCTCTACCTGAGTCTCCTCTGGAGTCTCGTTATCCAGGCTCTCTACCTGAGTCTCCTCCGGAGTCTCATTATCCAGGCTCTCTACCTGAGTCTCCTCCAGAGTCTCGTTATCCAGGCTCTCTACCTGAGTCTCCTCCGGGGTCTCGTTAGGTGTCGGAGGAAGAGTCCAGGTCAGAGGAGTCGCGGATGTCGCATTCTGGGCGGACACAGGGAGCACAAAGGCCGTCGCTGCCACAAGCAGCACAACCAGGAGCCCTCTCCACATCCATCTATTTCCTGCCATGAGGACCCCAGTTGGGTATAACCTTATTTTTATATTTCGGTTGTTTTCAAAACCACGCCCGCGGCTAACCCCCGGTGCTGCACCACGAGGCGGCGCTACCAGAGAGCCCTACAGAGCAGCAGACCGCACGAAGAGGAGTGAGAGATAGCGCGGCATAATGGTAGACAGATAAGGCCAGGGCTGGCATGGCATGGATCCCCTGGGCGTCGCTTCCATCCCCGCACCTGTTGGCCGGGGTTTTCCCGCGCGTGCCGCCGCCGAGCCCCGCATGGATAAAACATCCGCCGTACTATCAGTGAGAATACCCGATAGGCGGACAGGAAAGAAGTAGCATCAGATTGGTGCTTCACCAATCTTCTGGATCAGACTCGCAACCACCGGTTCGCGCATACCCTCCACGAACTTGATGCTCCCGACGACAAGGTGGCCGCCGCCGCTCACTCCCCCGCCGGCGATCTCGCTATGGAGTTCACGCACCATCCGGGGTATGTTCATCATGACGCCCCGGGACCGGAGAACAGCAAAGTCCGGTCCGAACCCAAGCGTGACGACCGGCTCTCCCGGGCGCTCCCGGACCAGCCGATCGTGCACCTCTCCCGAGGTCTTACCCGGCGGCGGGAACGTGAACCGGTGAGCGAAGAGTTCCACGTCGAGCATGAAGAGGTGAGCACCGTTCGGCAGCGTCCGGCTCTCGACGTGAGGCATGATGGCCTCCATCTGCTCCTCGATCGCCCGATTTGCCTCTTCGACCAGCAGGTCGACGAACTTCGCATGGCGTTCGGGGTTACCGGAGAGGTTCAGGATATCCTTGACGATCTCTCTCCCGTCGCTGAACCGGAGCCAGAACTGCTCGTAGTCGAGCGCCAGCGCGATATCACGGCAATCGTCCTCCGAGTACTCAGGCGCCGCCAGCGCGATGTAACGGGCACGCTCCGGCGCTTCGCTCCGGTCGCCGACCCCCGCAATCGCCGGCAGGTGCCGGATCTGATCTTCGACCGCCGGATTGACCAGGCGGGCGATCTCTGTTCCCAGCATCCCGGCCGTGATCCCGTAATCGCCGCCCACATGGTAGGGATTTACGTGCCCGATCAGGTACTCGTCCACAACCTCGTCAGGATGGTGGTGGTCCACGACCATCACCGGAAGGCCGTAGATTCGGGTCACCTTCAGCGACGGCATATCCTCCTCGGTGGACCCGTTGTCCATCAAGAGGATCATCGGCATCTTCTGCCCGTAACGGGCGTTGTCCTTGAGGGCGAAGTCAAGGTCCCGCGTTATATCCTCGATCTCGTAGAACGGGGCCTTGGACGGAGACCTCTTGAAGAGGAAGTACTCCGCGTCGAAGTCCCCGCCGCTCTCCCGGAGCAGCGCTGTCACCGCCTGTTCGATAGCAACGGCAGCGCATATGCCGTCAGCATCCGCATGATGCCGGAGGACGATTGGCCGCGCGGTCAGGACCGCTTTCCTGATCTCCTTCGCCACCTTGCGCATCTGCGGCTTGAGGGCGCGAAGGACCTCGCTCTCCACGAGGAACGGGAGGTCGACGGGTTCCGCACGGAGATCAAGCGCCGCATCGATGCGCTCTCTGACCCGCGCCGTATCCTCCGGCGCGAGGACCGTCATGGACCCGATCTCGATCTGGAGCTGGTTGTTGCGCTGCATCACCTCACCCGTGAGGGCGACGATATCCCCGAGGTCGACCTCAGGGTATGCGCGGACACCCGCCTCGATGAACGCGGCCCCGTTCGCGGTGCCAGACTCGTCCACGATGGTGAAGATCGTCGGCCCTGACGTCTGCTTGATCTGAGCGACCTCACCCTCGATCAGCACAGTCCTGCCGATCTTCTTCCCGATATCTGAGAGGAGGACACTCGTTGTCTTCTTGGTCACGTTCTGGGTCTGGTAGACGGTCGGCGTGACCTCCTCGAGGTCGATGTTGCCGTTACTCCGGATCTGGAGGACATGAACGATGATCGGATCGCGTTCCTCGTGTTGCGCCTTCACGTTGCTCTTATGAACGAGCCCCTTGACCCGGTCATTTAACTGGACAAAGATGCCGAACGGGGCAAAACCCTGTACCCGTCCCAGATAGGCCTTTCCTTCCTCCACCTCGTCGAGATCGCAGTTTGCTCCGAGGCGGTAAACAATCATATCTTCCGTATCTCCCATAGTACTTCTCCTAATCATTCTTCGGACATCTCGACGGTGTATCCGGCAAGGTCATACAACCGGCATTCACCATCCCGTCTGCCTTTTGCGATGATAAGGTCACCGCTCTGAAGTCGGATATGCTTCCCCGGGCGGTAGACCCACCGGTCGCCGTGCTTGATGGCGAGCACGACCATCCCCGTCACCGTCCCGAGTGACGCCTCCTTGAGGGTCCTCCCCACAAGCGACGACGACTCCGCCACAGGTATCCGCGTGATGATCTCATCCGATTCCCTGACGATCTTCTTAAAGACCGGCGGGATCTCGATGTTGCGCAGAAGGACGTCGGCGATGGAGTGGGCCGAATCACTGATCGCCTGCGCAAACGATGACATATACAGAAGACCCCGGAGATAGCGCACATCGTCGATCTTCCGCGCAGCCTCGAGGATCCAGAGGTCCAGATCGTAGCGCATATCATCAAGCGTTGAATCGAGGGCGACCACCTCGCGCGCCACCTCCTTGTTGTTGAAGAGCAGGGAGGTGTACGCGAGCCCGACGGAAAGTTCCGAGAGGTTCTTCATCTCGATGATCAGCCCAACCGCCCGGTCAAGGTCGTCGACCTCACCCGCCTGCGAGGGTTCACCCCCCGGACACGCCGCCGTCCCCGCCATCAGGGAGAGGATATCCGCTCCGGCTTCCGGACCCCGTGATATCAGTATATCCTCGCTCTCCACCCGGGTAGTTTTGTCGGGGTCATAGATCCAGCCCTTCCCACGCCGGATGGCAATCACCTGCATACCCGTCGTGCTCTGGACTTTGAGGTCGCCGAGCGTGCGACCGGCAAGTTCGCTGCTCCGGCTGATGATAACCCGGGTGACGATCTCTTCTGCCTCGGGGAAGACGCGCTTGAGTTTTGCCGGAAACCGGATATCCTTCAGGATGAGCTTTGCTATATCCGAAGCCGAGTTTGCAATCCTCTCCGCCGCCTCGGCAACCTGGAGCATGCCGCTCATCGCCTCGGCCTCCTCGAGGCGCCTGGCGCCGAGCACACTCTGGATTCGGGCCTGGTATACCAGTTTATTCATGCTCTCCTCGAGGTTGATCACTTCGAGGGCTATCTCTTTGCTATCGAAGAGTATCGCAGAGTACGAGAGATCGATCATCAACTCTGAGATATCCTTCATCTCGATCAGAACATCTTTGAAGCTGATCGGGTGGTATTCGTGTTCCGTCATGGGTCTGTCAACCGTTCTTTTTGATGCATCCTTTCGTTAGAGCAGCAGATCTATCACTGCCACGAGCGTAGCCGCACCGATCAGATCGATCAGGCTTGTGATGACAGGGATTCCGAAGTTATCGGGATCGAGACCATACCGGAATGAAAGGCTCGCGGTGACATATGCCGCGCCGTTCACCAGTGTCATGACGACCAGACCCGCCACAAGGCTGATAGTGACCAGCATTCCAAGGCTGGGGCTGTTTAACCCCATGAGCACCGCCGCACTATGCGCGATGAGCGCCAGCAGTGGAAGCAGTATCAATGTATAGAGATAGGAAATAATAAAGTGATGCACAACGCCGCGCTCGGGAAGGAACGAGGGGTTGAGTTCACCGGTGTGCATCCCGGTCGATAGGCGAGACCCAAGGATACCGCCTATCGATCCGAGGCCGCCCATGAATGGCGGTATCAGGACAAGAAACACAGCGAACGCCACCAGATTGTCGAGGTTGAGGGAGTAGGTCAGCCCGGCCAGCGTCCCGAGGACGCTGAGCGGGATAAGGAGGGAGAGGTTCTCCCGGACGACGGTCCCGATCCCCTCCGACCGACGCCGGGTGTAGAGGATGGCGGCGATGGCCACGACGACGACGACGGTCCCGAGTGCCAGACGGGCCAGGGGAGAGAGGAGCATGACGAAGACCGCGGAGAGCACGAGGATCGGGAGCGTGACGATATCCCCGGAGGTGGTGACGGTCGGTGCGGCGATCATGTCGAGGTCGAGGCCGTAGCGGTAACTCGCAAGCGCGATGATCACGGTGATCCCCATCACCACGAGCCCCGATATGATCCCGCTGACGACCGATATCAGTACGAGGTCGGCAATGCCCACTACGGGAAGCCCAAAAATGCGACTCGCTACGTAGGCGAAGATGCCAAGAACGAACGCTATGAGGACGGTCACCACAAACGAGGCGCGGATGTTGTCGCCGAGAACACAACCTTCCTGGAAGTCGATGGAGAACTCTCCAAGATGCATCGACGACGAGAGGCGGGATGCAAGGACTCCGGCGATGTTGCCCCGCATATCGATGATCGACGGCAGAAGCACCATCAGGCCAGGTATCAGCCCGAGGACTTCACGGACGGAACCAAGATAGATGCCTGCAACGCTCGATGCAGCGGCACTGACGAGCAGCGCGCCAAGACCGGTCAGGATCAGGCGGTTCTGGCTGTATAGGCCCTGAAACATCACCATCACCCTCCATCTCGATCAGCTCCGATACGGGATCTCCAGCACCGCCAGATCGGCCGGCAGGATCACGTCTCCCTCATACTGTCGCTTCGCATCGCGTATATGGTTTACTGTACTCGTATAGCGGGAGCTTATGTGCATCAGGGCAAGCATACGGGCGTTTGAGGCCGCTGCCGCCTCTCCGGCCTCACCGGCAGTAGAGTGCAGGACCTCCCGGGCGCGGTCGCTCTCCTGATCGTCGAACGTTGCGTCGTGGATCAGGAGATCTACATCCCGGACCATCCCGGCGGCATCGGGCAGGTGCTGAATGGGCCGCGTGTCTCCGGTATAGACAATCTTCCTTCCCGGGCGCGGCTCTCCCAGCACATCGGCGGGCCGGACCTCGGTCTCGACGCCGTCGATGACGATGCGGACCACTTCACCGCGCTGCAGCCGCCCGAAGAGCGGGCCCGGCGGGATACCGAGCGCAATGGCCCGCTCGCGGTTGAACCAACCCGGTCGCTCATCCTCCTCCAGGACATAGCCAAGCCCGGGGATGCCGTGATACGTAGCAAATGCCCGGACGGTGTAGCCGTTGAAGGGCACGACCGAACCGTGCTCAAGGACATGACCGGTGACGGAGTAACCCCGGGTATGGCCGCTAATCTTCTGCACGAGATCGACAAATTCGCTGACCCAGGGCGGGCCGTAGATCGGGAGCGGATCGGTCCGTCCCATGAACCCGAGCGTCTCAACGAGCCCGAAGATGCCGAGGAAGTGGTCGGCGTGCCAGTGGGTGACGAAGATGGCGTCCACGGTAAACCCGGTCCGGGCACGCATCATCTGCTGCTGGGCGCCCTCCCCGCAGTCGAAGAGCAGGGTATCGGAGCCGCGCCGGATCAGGACGCAGGAGGGGTTGCGCTGTGGGGACGGGAGCGCTCCCGCCGTGCCGAGGAAGTGGACGTGCAGGGTCTCGCCGGCTATACGAACCACTTCCTGAATGCCGCAAGGCTCCGTTTTGCCTCTTCGAGCGTCCGGCCCTCGATCACGACCCGACCGGAGTAGTCGCGGGCGACGACGCGCCCGACCTTCTCCCAGGCGATGGTCCCATCACCGAGGGCGAGGTGCTCGTCCGACTGACCGTGGTTGTCGTGGATATGCAGGTGACTGACCTCCCCGACGTGCGCAAGGAACGCATCGACCAGGCCGTTGGTGTTCGCGTGCCCGACGTCCAGTGTGATCCCGATCCCGGGAATCCCTTCGGTGAGTCCGAGGATCTCCTCGGGGTAGCGGCAGAGGAAGTCCCTGATGCTGATCATGTTCTCGACACATGCAAGGACGCCATGGTCCTCCGCGTATTTCCCGATCTCGACGAGTGCGGTCTTCTGCATCTCCCAGACCTTCTCGGGGACGAGTTTCCCGACGGGGGATACAAACCCGGGGTGGACTGTCACCCGGTCGGTCAGGTCGGCCGCGTGGTGGATGCAGCAGCAGGTCTGGCGGATGGATTCGCGCCAGATGGGGTAGTTCAGCGACGCGAGGTTCAGGTCGCTATAGGGGGCGTGAACAGTCGCGAGAAGGCCGGTGCTCTCAAGGTTCTCCTGGACAGCGGCAAAGTTCTCGGGGTTGTCCAGGCGGTACTTCCCGTCGGCGACGATCTCCCAGCCGGTATACCCAAGTTCCTCGATCCCGAAGACCCAGTCCCGGGATTCCCAGACTTTCGATGAGGATGAAAAATATGGAACAAGGCTCATGTTATATCTCCAGGCCGGCAGAGCAGGGCGCGGACCTCTGCAGCAAACTCTTCAAGCGTGCCCTCGTTCGTGATCCGGCAGTCCGCCTGCGAGAGAGCTCGACCGAGCCCCCACCCGAGTTCCCGCTCGTCGCGGGCCCGGAGTTCTCCGGCGGTGAGAGAGTCATCGGATCGCCCCCGGTTCGCGAGCCTCCGGTAGCGCGTCTCAAACGATGAGACGATCCCGACGAGTATGAAGTCGGGGAAGTGCTCTTTGAATGTCGCCACCTCGTAATCTCCCCTGATACCGTCCACCAGGACTACCGGAGCAGTCTCTGCCTCGATGGCCGGGATGGTGATCCGGGCGATGGCGTCCAGGCCGAGGTCCGAGCGCAACTTCCCCGACATAGCGCCGAGGTTCGCGTCCGTCGCCGGAAGCCCGGCCTCCCTCACCCGCTCCCGTATTGCATCCCCCATGACCACGACAGGAATCCCAAGGTCCCGGGCGATCCTTGATACCTCTCCTTTCCCGCTTGCCGGCATACCAACGATTCCAATGACCTTCATCAGGTTTCTCCATCTAGTTATGCTATCGTATCCAGAACAGCAGGCCGTGCCGGCGAGAGACCGGCTGCAGAATCCTGGCGGTGCAGGTTGCGGCGGCCGCCACAGACATCTCCATGAACGTGCGTTCCCGACGATATTATGCTTAACGTCACCGGAACAGTTCCTGCTCCGGATCGTAGCCGACCTCGCCGTCCTCCCGGGTCCGTATCCGGACCTTCCGCCCGAGCGGTGCCGCTGCCGCCTCGAGTTCCTGTCGGGTCAGGGGGTCGAATCCCTCGGCCACCCCCTGCTGGAGGACGAGGGCGAGCCCGCAGGCAGCCTCCGCGATGGACGCGAGATCGCCCTCGCGGCCCCGGAAGAGGGTGACCACGATCTCGCAGGTCTCAAGGCTGCCTTCAGCCTTTGCCCGCCTGCAGAGGGCGAGCGACTGCTTCACCGCACTGACGGCAGCCACGCCCA
>JALNXI010000219.1 GCA_023230425.1 Methanoculleus sp.
GATGCAGGACGTCCTCGGCCTCGGGGAGGAGGCGCGGATGAACCGGCCGGGCACGACGGAGGGGAACTGGGAATGGCGGCTCCGGCCGGAGCAGACAGGGGAAGAGGTCATGCGGGAGTTTGCCGAGGTCACGGGGATCTACGGGAGGGAGTGACCCCGGCACGCCCGGCTCCGGCCCCCCTCAAAAAACCCTCCCGTTTTCCGTTTTTTCCGTTTTTCCAACGTTTTGCAAAAATCCGTAGACATATATAATAATAAACACGGAAAGTACACCATTAATTGGGGACAGAATTCATGGGGGATTCACTACACGATCAGTTTGCACACGTCCCGGAACGGATCTCCGGGCTCGTCGACCTCGCATACAACCTCTGGTGGAGCTGGAACCCGGAGGCCCGGATACTCTTCAAACAGGTGAACCAGCAGGCATGGAAAGCAAGCGTCCATAACCCGGTCCGGATGCTCCGCGAGATCCCGGCCGGGTTCCTGAATCGGGCGGCGGGGAACCCTGCCTATCTTCACCGCTACGATATCGTCATGCGCCGGTTCAAGAAATACATGACCGCCAACGGAACCTGGTTCTCCCAGGAATTCCCCGACCACCCGGCGCTGCCGATCGCTTACTTCTCGGCCGAATACGGGCTCCATCACTCGCTTCCTTTCTACGCTGGGGGACTCGGATTCCTTGCCGGCGACCATTTAAAAGAGGCGAGCGACCTTGGTCTCCCGATGGTTGCCGTCGGGTTCATGTACTCGCAGGGCTACCTGCACCAGCACATCAACCCCGACGGCTGGCAGGAGGGGATCACCGAACCGGTCGACCGCACCGCGGCGCCGATCACCCGGGTGCTCGATTCGACCGGTGAAGACCTGGTGGTCCGGGTCCCGCATATCGACCCGCCTATCTACGTCGCCGTCTGGAAGGTTCAGGTCGGCAAGGTGCCGCTCTACCTCCTGGATACGGATATCCCCCACAACGACCCCCAGAACCGGGGCATATCGTCTCGTCTCTACACGGGAGACCTGGAACAGCGCCTCCGGCAGGAGATCGTGCTCGGCATTGGCGGAAGGAAGGTGCTTCATTCGCTCGGCATCGAGTACGCGGCGGTGCACTTAAACGAAGGCCACCCGGCGTTTGCGCTGCTTGAGCGGGTCCGGGAGCGGGTCGAGCGGGGGATGGACTTCGATGCGGCGCTTGCGGCGGTGCAGGCGACGTCGATCTTCACCACGCACACGCCCGTCCCGGCAGGCCACGACGTATTCCCCGTCGACCTCATCGACCGCTACTTCGCGCCCTACTACGCGGCGCTCGGCATCGACCGGATCAGGTTCCTGCAGCTCGGGGTCCACCCGGAGAGCTCCGGCTCGGGCTTCAACATGACTGCGTTTGCCCTGCGTGCGTCGGCGCACCACAACGGGGTCTCGCGCGCGAACGGGACCGTCACCCGGCAGATGTGGAACTGCCTGTGGCCGGAGATGCCCGAGACGGCGGTGCCGATCGACTACGTCACGAACGGCGTCCATCTCCCAACCTGGCTGAATCCCCGGATAAAGGAACTCTACGACCGGTACATCGGGCCGACCTCTCCCGACTGGCTCTCGGAGCATGACGACCCGGCGGTGTGGGAACTCATCGACGAGGTCCCGGACGACGAACTCTGGAAGATCCACGTTCACCTGAAGGCGAAACTCATCAACCGGATCCGGGAGCGGGAGCGGATAAAGTGGGCGGCACACAGCGGCGGGACGTCGAATCCGGCGGCCGAGGGGGCGTTCCTCAACCCCTCCGTCCTGATGATCGGGTTTGCCCGGCGGTTTTCGACTTACAAGCGGGCAAACCTCATCTTCGAGGACCAGGAGCGCTTAAAGCGCATCCTGAACAACCCCTGGTACCCCGTCCAGATCGTCTTCGCCGGCAAGGCCCACCCGAACGATAACGAGGGCAAGAGGGTGCTCCAGAAGATCTACCGTTACGCGCAGCAGCCCGAGTTCGGGGGACGTATCGCGTTCATCGAGGACTACGGCGAGCAGGTGGCACAATACCTGGTGCACGGCGTCGATGTCTGGTTAAACAACCCCTTGCCCCCGATGGAGGCGAGCGGAACGAGCGGCATGAAAGCGTCGTTAAACGGGGTCCTGAACCTCTCCATCCTTGACGGATGGTGGACCGAAGGCTACAACGGCAGAAACGGCTGGGCGTTCGGGGACGAGGCGGCGACCCGCGACGGGAGGAATGCCGTCGATGCCGCGGCGATCTACGACCTCCTTGAGAAAGAGGTCATCCCGCTCTACTACAACCGCTCCATCGACGACGTTCCCCACGGCTGGGTGAAGATGATGAAGGAGTCGATCAAGAGCAACGGCCCCCGGTTCTCGTCCCGCCGGATGGTGAAGGAGTACGTCGCCCGCTACTACCCGTCTCTCCTGAAGGCTGCCGGGACGGAGTATGCCCGGACTCCGGCAGCGGCGAAACCCCGGGCGACGGCCTGGAAACCGTGGGTGCAGGGAAAAATCGGGGACGGAAGCGACTGAACTCCGTAACGTGCCGGGAGACCTACCGGGAGCGCTTCGGGCCGGCTGAAGACCGGTTGCTTCTTCGCGAGACCCGCTTCCGGGTCGCCTCCGGTGCAGCCTGGAGCCCCCGCTCTTCGTGCGGGGCCCTGCCTCCGGCCCGTGCAACACGCTCCCGGGTCTCAACGTTTGCGGCCTGGAGCCCTCTTGACTCATGCGGAGCCCTGCCTCCGGCTCTCGCGACCCGCCGTCGGGTCTCGCGGGAAGCTGCCTGGAGCCCCCGTTCAGTATGCGGCGCCATCCCGCCAGTCTTTGCGACCCGTTGCCGGGTTGCTTCGTCTGCGGATGCGAGGCCTCGTTTCGCCCCTTTCTTCTCTCCGGTCACACCGCCGATCCCCCGAATTACCCTCGTCCGGCGCGCTCTTCACCTTCCCACGACCGACCGGGTCTCGCCTGTCCGCAATCAGGTCGATACCCCCGGGATTCTGCTGTGCTTACACCCGGCCCCTCTTCTGCCATCACCATCACCTCTGTGACACGCCAGCCATACCCCAACAATTATAAAAACATTGCTATAAAAATGACCATTCTATCTCTTCCGGCATCCCTGCTGCTGCAAAACGGACAGGGTCCGGGTTGGCAGAGGGGCGGAGCTGCCCCCTGACGTCCGGATGGTCTCTCTAAAACAGGGGTGCAACCACGCCAAAAATGAGGTTCTGGCCCGGCCAGATGAGCGGCATGATGCGGCCGGATATGCAGGACTGCATCCCACCTCTTGTCCATGCAGGTTTGCCGCCTTACATAACCTCGCCGAGGGCCTTGCTCAGGTCGGCAGCGGAACGGAACTCCCTGTCCTGGATCCTGTTTAAGATATCGAGGACATCGGCGGGTGCGCTGTTCTTCTGCGCCTGGCTGATGACCTCGCTTATGCCCGCAGGATAGTGCATGCCGCGGAGGTACTTCTGCACTTCAGCCGCGCTGACGGCTGTGGTTCTGCCAACCGATGCCTCCCCGCCGCCCCGTGCAGTTCGTGTCTCCCGTTCGGGCGCAAGGCCGACTTCCTCACCGGACGACGAACTCCGCTTTGACCCGATCCCCGACCCGGCCATCGCCTTGCTGACGTCTATCGGCGAGCGGTAGGTCTGGTCGGGCAGGCTGTCGAGGGTATCCATGACATTCCTGTCCGCATCGTTCATCCGTGCCCGATCGATCAGGTCCTGCCTGTTCGCCGGGTAATCCACTCCGGCCAGGTACTTCTCGACCGTCGCCGGGTTCACCTTAAACTTCCCTTCTGCCATCATGTCACCTCCCTGTGACGGCGGGTGAAGCGGGGGTAAGTGGTATATAGGTATCGTTCTCAGATGGAGGAGGAACTAAGCGTTCAGGCAATGCAGTCCGATAGTCGGGACGGAACTATCAGGGGCTCTCTGCAGGATATGCTCATATCCCGTCCTGTACATCCCGGATCATCCGCCGTATCTGACCGAAATGCACCTCCGGCGTGGTGAAGATACAGAGATACTCGACCCCGTAGGGAGCGATGATAACGTTTCCGCCGCGATAGAAGAGTGTCATCC
>JALNXI010000220.1 GCA_023230425.1 Methanoculleus sp.
CGCGTCCGCGAGATCGTCACGGAAGGGGTCAGTCCCGTAATCGTGCTTGTTGGCGTCGTCGACCCAGCCGCAGAGGACCCAGAGCGGCATGCCCGACCAGACATGGCCTTCGCCGTCTGTCCAGGTTGCGCTATGCCCGCCCATGGAGCAGGCCTTGCCCGACTCGAAGTAAGACCGGCTGATGGTGTCGGTGATGGCGCCCGTCAGGATGAGGCTCCAGTCCTCCCGGGGGGCCGGCTTGATCGCGATGGTCGCGATGTTCTTGTTGGATACACCGGCTGCCGAGGGGTACTGGATCTTGTCGGCCCAGTAGTAGTGCCAGTACGGTTCAGCGAGGCACGCCCGCATATCGTCGGCGCCGAAGATGCCGTCAGGGGTGTTGTAGAAGAGGCGCGGACCGTCGCTGTAGTCAGGCACGTAGCCCTGCCGCTCTGTCCACCAGGCGACGATCGCCTCTCCCTGCCGCTCGAGCGGGGTGTAGACGTTGGTGTAGTTGATTACAGCCTTGTAGCCGTCGGACGCTATGAGTTCGATCTCGCTACCTTCGGCGGCCCCGCCCACGAGGTCGCAGAGGTCCTTGATTGCGGTCCCCTTCACGACTTCGTCGACTTTGCCGGGGTTTATGTCTTCCGCCGGGTTCCAGAGGTCGTCAGGGTTGAATGTGGGACCCTGGAACCGGAGCCATACGCCGCCCGGATCACCGTAGATCTTCAGGTTCTCTTCCATCCACTGGACGGTCCTGGTCGTCTCTTCGACGACGGTCACGCCGTCGGAGGCGTACCTGACTATCCGAATGGACGGAGGCTCCGTCGGCTTCTGGAAGTCGACGAGCTGGATCCTCTGGATGTTCCCGACGCTCTTGCTCCCGGTTGCGCCCTCACCGACAAGACGGAGCGGGTAGGCGTTCCCGGTGATCGCCGTGCCGTTGACCTTGCTTGCGACGATGTAGTCGTTCGGGCTCGCCAGGATATCCTGGCTGGCGAACTCCTTGCTGTAGGGATTATCTCCGCCGGAGGAGACGATCACCGTGTAGCCGGCCTGGGCGAGAGCGGTGTTGAACGCCGCGGAGCCGTGCATGACGTCGTCGTCAACCCAGCCGCAGAGGGCTTTTAACGTGACGCCAGTCCAGGTGCTGACCCCGTCGTTGTAGGTCTTTGTGTGGTGGCTGCACGCTTCGCACTCTTCGAACTCCTCCTTTGTGAAGAGATCCGTAACCTTCGGCCCCTCAAGAGAGAGCGTCCACTCAGATTCGGCGCTCTCGTCCGGCAGTCCTTCGAGGGCGATCGATACGATGCTGCCGACCTGCTGCTTCCCGGAAAGACCGGGGCCGACAAACTTCAGTGGCCCGCCGTTATCTGCGGTAAGCGCTGTTGCGTTCAGTTTATCTGCAACGATGAACGAGTTGTTCCGGGCGATATCGGCGACCTCAAAGGTGGCGGTGAGCCCATCGCTCGCGGTCACCCGCACGGTGTACCCGGCGGCTGCCCGCGTGTTGTTGAACGTCCAGTGGCTGCCGGTTTCGATATCGTCAACGGCACCGGCCAGGTACCAGAGCGGCATGCCGGTCCATACCCGGTCTTTGGTGTCGGTATAACTCTTGCCGTGGCACGTTACCCAGTCCTCAATCTCTGCCTGCGAGAGCGTCCGGTTGAACGCGCCCGCGAGCGTGATCTCCCACTCATCAGAGGCTTCCGGGAGGCCGACGAGCTCGATCGTGGCGATGCCGCCGATCTTCTGGCCGGCGCTCACGCTCGGTCCGACGAGTTGGAGCGGCCAGCAGGGTTTACTCTTATCGCCGATGGTCCCTGGGACCGGAGTGCCGTTGAGGGTATTTGCGACGATGATCCCGCTGTTCTTTGCGGCGCTTGCGCTCTCGAAGTTGATCGCGTAATTGTCGCTTGAGGTGACCCTGATCGAGTAGCCTTTCTCGGCGAGGGCTTCGTTGAACGCCCCGGAGCCGTGCTTCAGGTCGTCATCGACGAGGCCGACGAGATACCAGAGGGGCATGCCCTTCCACTCGCCACCGTTCTCATCGGTGTAGGTGGCGGTATGTCCGTGGGTGATCCCTTCCTCGAAGTAACTCTGATCGACGGTCTCGGTTAACGCGCCCTTGAGCATGATAGTCCAACTGGTGGGCTCCACAGGTGGCTCTTCTGAGTCCTCTATACCTACGGTGATCTTGATCAGCGCAGTTGCATCCTCCGGCGTCGGGTCGGCGCCGTAACAGAAGATGACCCTGTCACCATCGGCAAGCGCTAGAACATTGAGAGCATTATCTTTGTTGCCGTATCCATCCTTGAGGTCACCATTGACGTAGCAGTTCCACCTAGCGGTACCTTTTACGTACGGGTATTCTCCGATATCGTCAAGCAGGAGGACTTTGTTATCCTCTGCCCATTTCTTGTCACCGGCCTTATACGTGAAGCCCTTGCGCTCTGCTACTGCCTGGAGGGCCCCGAGCGGGGTCTTGTTCTGAACCGTGTAGGCTTTGTCGTCCACACTGCACTCGAACGTGCCGCCTGTCAGCATGACCGTGCCGTTAAAGAGTATCACCGGATCTGTGGTCAGCGCCAGAGTCTGCACTGATGGTTCATCCGGTTCCTCCGTAGGTGCCACATTCATCTCTTCCGCGGGCGTCGCAGAAGGCGTCGCTGCAGAGGCGACTGTATCGTTTATAAGGCTCTCCGCCGGGCTCACACCCGGGGTATCGAGCGTCTCTGCCGCTGCCGGCAGTACCAGCAGCAAGCATACCATCAGCACGAGTAGAACGTACTGAATCCTTTTTTCCAAATAACCCATAAAATCACCTGATTTTTCTTCATACCCCTTCTCAACAGTCCGCTGGCTTGAAGAATATTTTAAATCTAGGTTATTGCTATGAATATAGTTTGCATTTAGTTAATCAGATTAAGTTAATATGGTGCAGTTAACTTCCCGGCCGCCTTCCCTTCAAACCTGCCCCGTTCCCCACCCCCAAGAATCTCGCCGTATTCCGGCGAATCGATGCATTAATCACCAAAAACCGCCCAGTACTCATCTCCAGAGTGATTGGATGACAGCGACCCAACCCTGGCTCCCCGTCTTCGGCTACGGGGGGCACATCAAGGCGACGACACAGGAACTGGTCATAGCGCACGGGAGCACCACCCGGCGTTACCCCCTCCAGGCGGTGAAACACCTCCTGGTCGTCGGCGGCCATACCCTGCACACCTCAGCGGTGACGAACCTCCTCAAAGCCGGCGCTGTCATCACCTTCTTTGATATCGACGGCACGCCTGTCGGGTACCTCTATCCCTACGGTTACCGGCCGGATGAGGCGGTGCGCACTGCCCAGGAACAGGCCGCCCCCCACCGGTTCGCGCAGCCGCTCGCAACGGCCGGCCTCCAGTCGAGGCTCCTCCTCCTCGAGGAACTCTACGGCCGCTCCGGGCAGGATATCTTCTACGCCGGAGAACTTGACTTCCTCCACCAGGTCAGGGAGGAACTTGCGGCCTCGGTCACCATGGAGGAACTTCGGAGGCTCTCCCGCCTGACCGCCGATATGTATTACGAGATCCTTTCCCGCACGCTCCCGCCGGAACTCGGGTTCCGGCGCAGGACGATCCGCCCTTATCTCGACCCCGTCAACGCCATGTTCTCACTCGGGTACGCGATGCTCTACGGCAACTGTTGCGTCTCCCTGGTCGGTGCTCACCTCGACCCCGACCTCGGTATGCTCCACGAAGGGGCCGGGAGCCTCGTCCAGGACTTCATCGAACCGCAGAAAGCGGCGATGGTGGACCGCACCGTCCTCCGGTTTGCCCGGGACGAAGTCTCGGGCGAGGATTACGAATGCAGTGAAAAAAGGTGTTATCTTGACGGGAACTTCTCGGCCCGGTTTGTCGCGGCGCTCCGCGAAACCATCGACCAGCCCCGGATCGATACGCAGGTGCACATACTGCGGGATGCGCTCCTCACAAACGCCGAATTTCACGTGCTGTACTGGTAGGCGCCCCGCTGGATCGTGAACTCCGGATAGACAGCAAGGGGGATCTCCCCCTGGAAGAGATCCCTGATGACAACCCGGGGGCACCCGTAGAGCATG
>JALNXI010000221.1 GCA_023230425.1 Methanoculleus sp.
CCCCCGAGCGCCTTGCCGTTGATGATCTCGTCGCGGTAGACCGGGTGCGAGAGGAGCGATTTCAACGATCTAGTCTCCTTCTCCTTTGAGACCAGGTCAAACCCGATGGCGATGGCAAGAACCCCCCCAAGCGTCGTCATGTAACTCATCATAGCGTTGAAGACGAGCATGATCGAGGGCTTCTCGGGCATCCAGCCAGGGTAGGGCCCCACGACCTTGACCATCGCATCACTCTCCTCCATCTGCTGGAGTTGCTGGTTGTAGGACTCCAGTCTGTCGTTGTAGTGCCCGATGCCGGTGTGCATGCCGATCGCCGATATCACGAGGAGCAGCGCGAGGATGATGACAAAGCGCCTGCTCGTGATGTGGTCGGAGAACTCTTTCCGTGCTACGTTGAATAATCGATCGAGCGCCATTCCTTACCTCCGGTAGATCGCCATGAAGACGTCCTCGATATCCGGCTCTTCGACCCGCATCTCCCGGACGTGCACGCCCTGCTCAAAGAGGGTTGCTGCAAGCCGGTCCCGGATGTCGGTCTTTGCCCGGACGATCGCCCGGTTCCCGTTCCGCTCGACGTCGATGATCCCGGGGTCATCGAGCTCGGGCAGGTGCTCCCGGGTCTCGACCACGATCCTGACCGCGTCGCCGTCTGAGGGGGCGAGCGTCCGGGCGACCTCCTCGAGGGTTCCCTGCGCGACGAGTTTTCCTTTCGCGAGCAGCCCGACGGTCCGGCAGACCTCCCTGACCTCGGAGAGGATGTGGGAGGAGACAAAGACCGTCTTTCCTTCGCCGGCGAGGTGCTCGACGAGTTCGCGGTACTCCCTGACCCCCTCGGGGTCGAGGTTTGCCGTCGGTTCGTCGAGGAAGAGCACCCTGGGGTCGTTGATCAGCGCCTGGGCGAGCCCGAGCCGCTGCTTCATCCCGCGGGAGTACTCCCCGGCCTTCTGGGTGACGCCGTCGAGGTGGACCAGTTCGAGGAGTTCGGCGATCCGGGTCTTCCGATCCTTTGCGTCCATCCCGTAGAACCGGGCGAAGTAGTCCAGGTTCTGCTCGGCGGTCAGGTTCCCGTAGAACCCGACGTCTTCGGGGAGGTAACCGATGATCTCTTTCACTTTCAGCGGGTCTTTGGCGACCTCGATCCCGTCGACGAGGCATCGCCCGCCGGTAGGCTCGATCATGCCGGTGAGCATCAGGATCGTCGTGCTCTTCCCCGCTCCGTTCGGGCCGAGGAAGCCGAATATCTCGCCCTCCCCGACCTCGAGGTTGAGGCCGTCGACGGCCGTCTTCCCGTTGTATACCTTGGTGAGGTTCTCAGTTTGTATCATATCATACTCCGCCGGGCCAGTCTTGCGGCGCTTACTGCAGACTTTGATATCCTCTTATTAACGTTTTCTGTGTCACGCGTCTACACGTCGAGGCAGGATCATGATTTCAGCCGTTGTGAAACCACGATTTTCACGGAGGGGCCTGTATATTCGTCGCAAATTCGGGAATTGCCGGCATGCCGGCTCCCGCGCGGCATGAGTAAAGAGACCTGGAGGCCCATCTGTGCCGGGTCCCCCTGTACTCGTCGTAGGTCCTGCACTGATGCCCCGCGCGGATGTAGGCCTTGCTCGCTTCTCTGTTCAGCGTTCTACGCCAGAGTATAGGCGAGAACGGGAGATAAAGCGATGGTAAACTACGAAAAAAATCGAACCTATGTATCCGGCGTTCCGGCGGCCGGATGGCCTCGAAGGGTTTCTGGTGCCGGTATCCCGGAACCCGCGGACAGCCCTCCGCGAAGGCGCAGGCAAGCGGGGCTCCAGCCAGGAAGTACTCCGGGTACCCGGCAATTCCGGGTTCTCATCATGGATATCTGCAGTCCCTCACCCGATTTTCCTCCCCAGGACCCGATAGGAAGGACCACAATGCGGAAACCTTTTCTATCGTTGGTCTGAAGGTTCTCCTGATGCGGTATGAGAGGGTTATCTGGTGCAGCGGCGGTCGTCATACTCCTGTCTCTGGTGCTCGCGGCCGGGTGCACATCGCCCCAGCCCCAGGCGGGCTACGTGACGATCAGGAGCATGGATGTCAGTATTCCGGACGGGCAGCCGCCGTCAAACGTCACCACCGTCGTGGTGATCCCCTATCTCGACGCGGTCTATGCTGATGTCGGCAGCGTCGACCTGCAGGTCAGTGCGAAGGAGGCCGGGACGGATATCGTCGTCGCGGAGACGGTTCTCCCAATCGGCAATCTGACACCGGGGAAGACCATGAAGGAGGAGGTCTCGCTGGTTCTCGAGAACGGCAGGCGTTACGATGTCTGGGTGAAGGTGTGGCAGGGCGGTCGTATGCGGGAATCGGGATCGGTGAACGTCTACCTCCCGGACAGGACGGTTATCGAGCGGAGGCTGGCCTACTCGCTCCTCTCTGTCACCGCGCTCGACGTCATGACCCCTGACCTCGTCGCCGACCCGATCACACTCGATATCGTCACCGCCATCACGAATGGCGGCCGCGCCTCCTCCGGGGACCTCGCGATGGAGATCCGGGTCGTCAACCTCCAGACAGGGATCACGGCCGTCCGGGAATCCCGGCCGCTCGGGACGGTCGCGGGGGAGAGAGCAACTGAAAAGCAGGTGCGCGTCACGGTGCCGAACGGCTACGATTACGAGATCAGCATCCGGCTCATCGAGGACGGTGCGGCCTTTGCGACCAGCACCGGCCGAATAACCCTGGCTCCGCCGCCGCAGGTGATCGTCGCCGGCGGAGCGGTTCTCGACTCCGCGAGAAGCACGTCGCCGGTCTCCCTCCCGGTCCCGAAGTCGACCCCGGTGGGGCCGTCCTCCGCAGAGGTCGGGCAGTTTCGGGTCCAGAGCAGCGGTGCGCCGATGCCGTCGCAAACCCCCGGGTTTGCGGCCGCGCTCGCCGTCGTCGGGCTCCTCGGCGCCGGGGCTGCTCTGCGTGCGGGACGGAGGAGGTAGGGGGATGCCGGAAGGCCTCACGGCGTGGAGGGCCTACCTCTACGCCGTCTCGTTTGTCGCGCTCATCGTCGCGATCGTAGGCAGCGTGGACCTCATCGCCATCCTGATAGAGGTCTTCATCTATCCGGTGCCCCAGCCCTATCCGGTGCCGCAGTATTACCCCAATCTACCCGGGAGCGTGGCGCAGGTCGTGGTGGGGCTCGTTGTCTGGGGCTATCACTGGAGGCTGCTCCGGAAGGAGCGGTGATGGGCTGTATCAGGCCCCGGCGCGAGGCTTCCCGCGGTTTGGAAGATTTACCGGGCCTGGAACTGCATTTGTTTGAGGGGCTCGAACTCACGCAGGGGTGCAACCGGCGGCAGCGTACCCCGACCATCCGGGATACCCTGTTGACCGCCCCTCCCCGCAATCCACCGCTACATCGGCGAATCCGGGGGAAAGGCCGGGTTCATCCATGCAGCCTCTCACATAGCCTCATGATGGTTTCAAGCGAAAACTCTATCGGGCATCGGGGTCAGTGATAAACGGTAAGCTGAACATGGCAGCGAAGCAACTGGACCGCATGGCGATGCGGGCGGCAACCGAGAGATCGCTGATCAATGTCAATGCATTGATGCAGGACAGGGAGTTTGAATCGCTCGAAGAGGCAAACGCCTTCCTTCAGGCGGTGCTCAAGGAGGGAGGTCCGCCGTCGGCTCCCGCGGATACCCCGCTCAAGCGGGCGCAGCAGGTCGCGTACGACGCAATGGAGGCCACCGGACGCCGCCGGGTGGCGCTGGCCAGACACGCGCTTGAGATTTCCGAGGACTGCGCCGATGCATGGGTGCTGCTGGCCGGAGAGGAGACAAAAAGCCTGCGAAGAGCGCTGGAGTACGCCCGGAAGGGTGTGGCTGCCGGGGAGCGGGCACTCGGGAAAAAGGTCTTTGAAGAGGAGGCCGGGAACTTCTGGTCGATGATTGAGACGCGCCCCTACATGAGGGCGCTGTTTGCACTCGCAGACCTCCTCTGGGTGACCGGGGACCGGGACGAGGCGATCAGGCTGTATCAGGAGATGCTGCGGCTCAATCCCGATGACAACCAGGGGGTCCGGTACATCATCATCCAGTACTTTG
>JALNXI010000222.1 GCA_023230425.1 Methanoculleus sp.
AAGCCGCTTATCGATTTCGTACGGGAGGAGTTTGTTGGTCGTCACCTCGAGGCGGTAGCCTTCTGCCCGGGACGACGATATGCCGTATCCTAATCTCCGGAGCTCACGTATCTGTTTCCAGACAGCCGATCGGGTGACACCCAGTTGCTCTGCAATCCGCTCGCCCGAGATCGGGCCGGAGGACTCCTCGAGAATTTTCAGTACGTTGATTGCCGTATCCTTCATGTACATTACCTTTTCGCTGCAGGCGACTCAGTCGGGAGCGGGCAGGGATCCCTGCCGCATACCTGTCTTCGGATCTCCGCGCTCTGCTCCATGAAACCCGCCAGATCAAAGATGCCGGTCACGTCGACGATGCCGATCGCACCGATCGCCCGGCCTTCGCTGTCTCTCACCGGCGCTACCACCACCGGGATGCCTTTGTAAGGGCCCGCTGGAGGCCTGACCCTCAATGTGGCGTTCTCCGCCAGGACTTCTTCGAGGATGGGGCCCGTGTAGGCCTCGTCGATAACCTTTCCGTCCTCGATCCTGATCCCCGGGTGGTCGCGGGACCGCGCCGTGACGGGCAGATGGCCGAGCAGATCATGGACGCACATCATGACGGGAGTGAGATCACGCGCTCTTGATGATGCAGAAATGATGTATTGTTCCATGGTCATATCCATACTTTTCATCATGTTATATCTAGAATAAGGTTTCCCTCTCGCCGCAGGAGAACTCCTTGAGGAATTCGCGTGACGGGTATTCGTGGATACTGGAGACCAGAATCATGCCGTCGCCGATTGCCTTTCCGATCAGGAGCGCCTCGCCGGTAGCCGAGACGGCAAGCGTCTCCCCGCCGTGGGCCGGGAAAGAGCCGTCGCACTCGACGGCGGTATGGTCATACCCGGCGAAGAGGGATGAATAGTTACTCTCTCTGGTGAACCGGACGGCACGTGGCCCATACGCGAACGTGTAAGTTACCGGGAACGGGAGCCAGTCGTAGGCGTCCTCTCGCGAGCATCCCGCGCCGAAGACCAGCAGCCGCCCGCCGTTCTCGACGAAACGGCGGATGCGCTCCTCTGCGGCCCGGAGCGCCGGGAGGAGGTTCGAGTAGGCCGGGTTCGCAAACCCCGTCGGCACGATGAGCGAGACGAACCTCCCGCGCCAGAAGGGGGAGGCAAGCATGTAGGGGTTGACCGCCTCGCAGCAGGCGCCGCAGTCCTCGATGAGGCGCGAGAACATAAGGGGGCTGTCCCAGAGCAGCCCTGTTCTGCAGGTCACCCCTTGATCACCCCAAGCGGGTCCAGCCGGGCGACGATACCCGAGAGGCCCGCTTCGTGGACGACGCGCACCACTTCATGGCTCGGCTTATAGACTTCGGGCGCCTCTTCCGCGAGGACGGAGTCGTGGGAAGCACGTACCAGGATGCCTTTTTTTGCGAGTTGCTCCCGGAGTTCTTTTCCCCTGACCTCTTTCTTCGCCTGCGACCGGCTGAGCACCCTGCCGGCGCCATGGCAGGTGCTCCCCCAGGTCTTCTGCATCGCGGTCGTCGTGCCGTGGAGGAGGTAGGAGGACGTGCCCATGCTCCCGGGGATGATCACCGGCTGCCCGACCGCGGCATACTCGCGGGGGATACCCGGGGCATTCGGGCCGAACGCCCGCGTCGCGCCTTTGCGGTGAACGCAGACCTCCATCGACGCGCCGTCGACGTCGTGACGCTCGAACTTGGCGACGTTGTGCGCGACATCGTAGATGAGCGGCATCTCGTCGTAGTCGGTCCCGTACATCTGCGCGAACACGTTCCGGGCCTCGTGCATGATGACCTGCCGGTTTGTCCAGGCATAATTTGCAGCGCAGACCATGGCGCCGTAGTAGGCGCGGCCTTCCGGGGAGTCGATCGGAGCGCAGGCAAGCTGCCGGTCGGGGAGCAGTATCCCGTACTTCCCGAGCGCGCGCTCGAGTACCCGTAAATGGTCAGTGGCGACCTGGTGGCCGAGGCCCCGCGAGCCACAATGGACCATGAAACAGACCTGCCCCTCAGTGACCCCATAGACCTTTGCCGCTTCCGGATCGACGATCTCCCTCACCACCTGGACCTCCAGGAAGTGGTTTCCCGCGCCGAGCGTCCCGAGCTGCGGCAGGCCACGCTGCCGCGCTTTGGCACTGACGGCTCCTGGGTCCGCGCCCGGCATCGCGCCCTCTTCCTCACACCGGATGAGGTCCGCCCCGGTACCGAGCCCGCGCTCAACCGCCCACCGCGCGCCGCTCACCATGATATCAGCCAGCTCCTTATTCGAGACCCGCAGGGTGCTCTTTGCACCCACACCCGTCGGCACGGCAGCAAAGAGCCTCTCGATCAGTTCACGTTTCTTGCCGGCGAGATCGGTCTCGGTCAGGGGTGTCGTGATCAACCGGACGCCGCAGTTGATGTCGAACCCGACCCCCCCAGGAGATATGACCCCCTCGGTCATGTCAAACGCGGCGACACCGCCGATGGGAAACCCATATCCCCAGTGGATATCGGGCATGGCAAGTGAGTGCTTCACAATCCCGGGCAAGGTTGCGACGTTAGCGAGCTGGCGGACGGCCCCCTCTTCGAGTGTCTCCGCGAGGGCCCGGGAGAGGAAGAAACGCCCCGGTACCCGCATATTGGGGACGTATCCAATGGGGACCTCCCATTCGAGATCTCCGATCATATTGATTCCTTCAAGCATATCGATCCCTCATATATCGAAGATGATGTCCACCACATAGGCCTCTTCTTCTTTAACGATTTCGAGCCCGAAGTAGGATATACCCTTGATGAGCGCCCCCGCGGAGTGCCGCGCGGGGTCGAAGGGCTCGCCCCTGATGGCGGCGGAGAGCCGGGTGCCCTGGATGTCGACCTCGAAGGTGCAGAAAACGATGTTCTCGACATCGGTGATGAAGAGCAACTCCGAGAGGTAGTCGATGAGGAGGGACTCAAGGTCCTCTGCCTCCAGGGAGATCTGCCTCACGATACCCCGGTCCTCGCAGGGGCCGTACATGATGTGGAACATGGCCCGGCCTGCATCGGAGAAGATCTCGGTTATGGTTGCGCCCCGCACCCGCATGAGGACGTCGGCGGTATGGTCCAGTTCTTCGAAACTCATGGTCTAGAAATCTTCATAGAATATAGGAATCATTCCCCTGTGGATGGAGTCGATGTAGCGGGCCTGGTACTTCGATATATAGACAGTATAATCGCCGACAGGAACCTGCAGGTCGGTCGTCTTCGGCGGTTTTACTGATGTCGGAAGGAGGATTGGGCCGCTGCAGGCTGTGCTCACCCTGAAGTCGCGTTTCCTCTGGAGAACATACGATCGGACGTCATCCGTGACATATATGCTCCGTGATGGTCCTGGCTCCCTTGTATCGCTCTGCATGGTAGTCCTTCATATTGGTTCTGGGTGTAAAAAAAGAGGTATGGTTTTTGAGTTTACGTTGTTCCCAGGATATTCGTTACTACGTCCACGTACTGGTCTTTCAACTCGTAGATGGTGTTCGTTCCCTCCGCGTTCCGCCTCACATGCAGGATGCCTATCCGGGACGCGATGATGCCTACCATGGATGCGACGGAGTGGTAACTGGTGGAGAACTGCTCCTGCAACTTCTCGTAGATCTGGGGTATGGTCAGAGATTTTACCTTTACGAAGAGGTTGAGCAGTTCATGCCGGATTCCGTCCCGGTCCCGTGAGAGATAACCTTTGAGTCGAGTTTCTATCTCTTTTTTGAGCTCATAGGGTGATCTCATATGTGTTTGTGATTCGGTATTTTATATATATCTTTTCTTTTCAGTCATTTAATCGGAGATTATGCCAGGAGGACGACAATTGTCTGACGAAATAGGATACTGGCAGGTGTTGAAACTCCATTACCCTGGAAAGGACTATTACAGGGCATGATCTCCTGCACAGGAAGTATATGCCCACCTCTATGGCTCCTTCCCCGGCACATTTGGTAGTGCCCTACGAAACAACTGGTCATCTGAGATCCCATCCCGGTGTTCCCGCTTGCATGCAATCCGGGGCACGGCTTTCCCTGGGGTATCGCCATGACTGCCCC
>JALNXI010000224.1 GCA_023230425.1 Methanoculleus sp.
CTTCTCTCGCTCTTCCTCCTCTTTGTCACAATACCGGTAGCCTCGCTCTTCCTGCGCATATCGCCGGAGGCGTTCTTCAGTTCGCTCGCCGAACCGGTGGTCCTCGATGCGCTCTCCCTCTCCCTCATCACTGCGACGGTGAGCACGGTGCTCGTCGTCCTCTTCGGGACGCCGCTTGCTCTGGTGAACGCCAGGTATGACTACCGCGGCAGGGTGCTCGTCGACACCCTCACCGACCTTCCAATCGTCCTCCCGCCGGCGGTGGCGGGCATCGCGCTCTTGATGGCTTTCGGCCGCCGGGGCGTGATCGGACAGTACCTCGACGTCTTCGGCGTCCATATCGCCTTCACCACCCTCGCGGTGGTCCTCGCCCAGGTCTTTGTGGCCTCGCCGTTCTACATCAGGCAGGCGAAGGCGAGTTTTGAGGCGGTCGACCGACTCTACGAGGATGCGGCACGGACCCTCGGAGCATCCCCCTGGACCGTCGCCCTCCGGATCACCATCCCGCTTGCGTGGGGCGGGCTCGTCTCCGGGGCGATACTCTCGTTTGCCCGGGCACTCGGGGAGTTCGGCGCTACGATCATGTTCGCCGGAAACTTCCAGGGCCGGACCCAGACGATGCCGCTTGCGATCTATACGACGATGCAGGGCGACCTTGACGCCGCGATCAGCCTCGCAATCATCCTCGTCGTGATATCGTTTGCTGTGATCGCTGCGGTGAAGTTCGTCACCCGGAGGAACGTCTGATGCTTTCCATCCATGCCGTCCGGCGATTGCGGGATTTCGTCCTCGACGTCACATTCTCGGTTGGAGAGGGTGAGACGCTCGTCCTTATCGGGGAGAACGGGTCGGGCAAATCCACGGTGCTGAACCTGATCTCCGGCATCCTCACGCCCGACCGTGGGGAGATCACCCTTGGAGGCAGGCTGTTCTTCTCGGACGAGAAACGGCTCGATGTCCCCGCGGAGAAGCGGAACATCGGCCATCTCTTCCAGTCCTACGCCCTCTTCCCGCACATGACCGTCGCCGAAAACGTGGCGTTCGGTCTCCGGTGCAGGCGGATCCCGGGACCGGAGATAGCCGAGTCTGTGGCGGAGCAGCTCGCGGCGATGCACCTCTCCGGCCTCGCGGGCGTCAACGTCGGCAGGCTCTCCGGGGGCCAGCGGCAACGGGTGGCCCTTGCCCGGGCGCTGGTGCTCGAGCCGGAACTTCTCCTCCTCGACGAGCCCCTCGCCGCCGTCGATATGCGGGCCCAGGGGGCGATGCGGAAGGAACTCCGCGACCAGATCCGGAATGCCGGCATTCCCTGCATCGTCGTTACTCACACCCTTCGCGACGCCCTTGAACTCGGGGACCGCCTCTGTCTCATCGAGGAGGGGAGGGTGGCGGCCGTGGGAACGCCGGAAGTGGTGCTTGGGATGAGGGAGAACGGATTTATAGCGAGTTTTGCCGGGAGGTGAATGAGGGGTGCTGGAAAGGGTTCCGGCACGACTTTATGCCCCGGGCGCCCACCACCAGTTCAATGTTACGCAGCTGCCGGAATTCTCTCCTGCTCCTGGCATTGCTCGCGGTTCTTACTCTCGTGCCGGGACTGGTTCTGGGGGGGGCCGCGAGCCGGGAGATCCCCATCGAGTATTCGTTCAACGAGTCGCACACACTGATATACCAGCAGATGCTGGAGCAGAACGCATCCATCGGCGAGTACTACGAGCAGGTCTGCCCCGAATTCCTGGAGGGCATGCCCCCGGAGGTGAGAGCGCATGTCTACAACACGACGATGCTCCGGCACGAGCCTCCCGGCGGTGACAGGGTGCTCGTACCGCCCCTGGTAACGGGCAAGGTCGCCGTCGCCCGCGCACCTTCCGTGATCTCGGTGTGCGGAGTGCATATCGGTCTCATCGGTGCCGGCATCCTTGGCCTGCTTGCGGCGGCCTGGCTCATCCGGCAGCGGGTCCGTAACGGGAAGGAGTGAGCCTCACTGCGGGCGGCGTGCCGGACCACGCGCGCAGTAGAGGTACTCCTGCGCGTACCCGGCATACTGCCCGAAGTAATCCCTGGCAAACCGCCGGATCCGCTCATACTCTGCCGGGGTGCAACTCCTCCCGGTAAGATCGGGCAGATAAGTCTCTGCCACGATCCGGTGTATCCAGACATCGACCGGGAACGCCTCGAAGAACCCGAACGCAAAGAGCAGCACGCAGTCCGCCGCCTTCGGCCCGACCCCCCGGAACTGCATCAGCGTCCGCCGTGCCTCTTCGAAGGGAAGGGCTGCTACCTGCTCAGCCCAGTCCGGGCGCTCCGCTACGATTGCGGCGGCTTCGCGGACATACTCCGTCCGGTAGCCGAGTTTGCAGTCCCGGAGGTCCGCGCAGCAGGCAGCCACGAGTGTTTCCGGCTCCGGGAACGCGTGCGTTGTGCCGAAGGGTCCGTTTAGCGGTTTACCGTAACGCTCCGCCATGAGCGCGACCCGCCGCTTCACCGCCGGGATGTTCGTATTCGTAGCGCATATGTACGAGGCCAGGCACTCCCACGGCTGTTGCCTGACGAGACGGAGACCCCGGCACTCTCGGATGGCGGCGCCGATCGTCGGGTCGCGGTCGATGGACAAGAGGATGGCGGGAAGGTCCTGGTCGAGCCGGAAGTAGTTGCAGACGAACTCCGCGTCCGCCCCGGCAAACGTGAGACGGTTTGCATCCTGCCGTATCCGGATAGCCCGGTCTTCGACAACGCCCTGCCACCACCCCTCCGCCTTCTCCCAGCGGAAGGCCTGCCCGCAGGAGAGCGTCCCGTCGAGGTCAAACGGCTGATCCGGTCCGAGCGTGATCGTCATCATGGCCGGTGGCACCGGCAGATAAAAAAGATTTGATTACTCTGCCTTCTCATTCTTCATCTGCTGGTAGACGCAGGACTGGACGTCCTGGCCGAGTTTCCCGATCGCGTCCGCCCGGCATCGTGCGCAATGACGCATCTGCTTGATATACGGGGCGCACCGATCCTGCATCTCCCGCTTATCCTTCTGGGTGGGCGGGGTGATCCCGGCGAACTTGTACTGCGGAATGAGCGGGATGACGTTGAAGGTGAATGCCCCCATCTCTCCGACCAACTTTGCGATCTCGGGGATATGCTCGTCGTTGATCCCCGGGATATAGACGGTGTTCACCTTGACGAACATCTTCTTTGCAACCGCCATCTCGATCCCGCGGAGCTGCTGGGAGAGGAGAAGTTCCGCCGCCTCGCGCCCATGATACTTCTTCCCGTTGTACTCGACCCAGGAGTAGATCTTCTCCCCGATCGCAGGGTCGATGGCGTTGAGCGTGACCGTGACGTTCCCGACGTCGTACTCTGCAAGTCTCTCGATCGATTCCGGGAGCATGAGGCCGTTCGTGCTGAGGCACATGATCAGGTGCGGGAACTCCTCATGGACCAGCCTGAGCGCCTCAAACGTCTCGGGGTTTGCGAGCGGCTCGCCCGGCCCTGCTATGCCGATCACCTTCACGTACGGGTACTCCTTGATGACGTTCCTGACGAGAGCGAGCGCCTCCTCCGGCGGGAGGACCCTGCTCGTCACACCCGGCCTGCTCTCGTTCACGCAGTCAAAGTCCCGCACGCAGTAATTGCACTGGATGTTGCACTTCGGGGCGACGGGGAGGTGACACCGCCCAAAAGCGTGGCACGCTTTATCGGAGTAGCAGGGGTGCTCGCTGATCTTGCGTAGCTGCTCCGGATCGTAGGGGACCTCTCTACCCTGGACCGTCGCGGTTCGATACGATTCATCAGCCATAATTTATGATCTATGCGCCAGAGGATATTATATACTGATGGTTACCGGCGGGCTGGCGGCATCTGTATCCCATGGTTTGATCGGTCGGGATCGCCAGGATGGAGGGCTTCACCGTATAGAGGATGAAGAACCCGGTGGTGTGGGGAGCCGGTCGTCGGTAGTGCTCCAGCATCGAACTGATAATCGATCTCGGTGGATCCGACCGAAAATTTCCGTTATCGGGCTCTGGTAAAGCCCACCCTATTCCGGCTGTCGTTCATCCCTGACGAGATTGGTGC
>JALNXI010000223.1 GCA_023230425.1 Methanoculleus sp.
GGGGCTTGACCCCGCCGGTATCCGCGAGAGTGCGCCTGCCGTCGCCGATATCCCCTTCGAGTCCGAGCGGCGGTATGCTGCCGTCTGGTACCGGGAGGAGGGGGAGATCCGGGTGGCAGTCAAGGGGGCCATCGAGACGGTCCTCCCGTTCTGCCGGACCATGGCCGGGGGAGAGGAGGAGGGTGTCCCCATCGACCCGGACCACGTGCAGGAGGAACTCGACGGCCTCACCTCCCGGGGATACCGGGTGCTTGCCGTGGCTCATGGCCGCGCCGAGGGACCGGT
This sequence comes from Methanoculleus sp., assembly GCA_023230425.1. Taxonomy (GTDB): domain Archaea; phylum Halobacteriota; class Methanomicrobia; order Methanomicrobiales; family Methanoculleaceae; genus Methanoculleus. The sequence goes on from JALNXI010000223.1 coordinate 286, forward strand.
CTCTGCGGAGAACCCCGAGCTCCCTCCCCTCGAACTCCTCGGCATGGTCGGGTTCATGGACCCGATCCGGCCCGACGTCCCCGATGCCGTGCGGCGGTGCCGCAACGCCGGGGTCGACGTGGTGATGGTGACGGGAGATCACCCCGCAACGGCCCTTGCCATCGCCCGGGAGCTTGATATCACGGACTCTCCGGAAGAGGTGATCACCGGTGCGGAGCTGGGAGACGACGATATTGCGACGTTCTCCGAGTTCATCGACCGGGTACAGGCCGCCCGGGTCTTTGCCCGGGTGACCCCGTTGCAGAAACTCCGGATCGTCGAGGCCTACCGGGAGAGCGGGGCATTCGTCGCGGTCACCGGGGACGGGGTCAACGACGCGCCGGCACTCCGGAGCGCGAATATCGGGGTTGCGATGGGTTCCGGGACCGACGTCGCCAAGGATACGGCGTCGCTGATCGTCACCGACGATGACTTCGCCTCGATCGTCGCCGGGATCGAGGAGGGCCGGTACGCCTACGACAACGTCCGCAAAGTCGTCTACCTCCTGATATCAACCGGGTTTGCTGAGGTGCTCCTCTTCATGCTCGCCCTCATCATAGGCCTGCCGCTGCCCCTCCTCGCGGTTCAGCTCCTCTGGCTGAACCTGGTGACGAACGGTATCCAGGACGTGGCGCTGGCGTTCGAGCGAGGCGAGCCCGGCGTCATGAACCGGCCGCCACGAAGGCCGGATGAGGGGATCTTCAACCGGGTGATGATCGAGGAGACAGTCCTCTCCGGTACCGTCATCGCGCTGGTGGCGGTCGGAACCTGGTACTGGCTCCTTTCAAACGGGTGGGACGAATTCGCGGCCCGGAACCTGATCGTCCTGCTGATGGTGCTCTTTGAGAACTTCCAGGTCTTCAACTGCCGGTCGGAGTACCGCTCGGCCTTCCGTGTCCCGATAAGCAGCAACTACTTCCTGGTCGCCGGCGTCATCGCCGCGCAGGGTATCCATATCCTCGCGCTCTATGTCCCCGTTATCCGGGATATCCTCCAGCTGCAGCCCGTTTCCCTGGTTGAATGGCTCTCGCTGCTCGTCCTCGCCTCATCGGTCGTGGTCGTGATGGAGATCTTCAAGGCGGTGAGGAAACACCGTCCTCCGGGTCACCAGACCGGGTACGGGGTCGGGTAGGTCTCCCACCGGTAGGGGAGGAGGACCTCGTTGATCCGGCTGCCGTCGGCAAGACCGGTCATGACGACGCTCCGCTTTGAGACGGTGTAGAGGGTGTCGTCCATGAAGAGCGACCGCCGCACCGCGTCAGGCGAGTTCCAGGCGTAGGAGGACTCTCCCTCGGCATGGGCGACCATGCCCTTCAGGGTGAACCCCTCCTCCGGGCTCACCGAGTAGACATAGGCACCCTGCCAGGTCGTGGTGCTGTAGGAGCCGGGGTAGCTCGAGGACGGGTTTTCCACCCGCTTTATCTCGCTCACCGGGAGGACGAGGAGGCCTTTTTCGGCTGCGAAGAGGAAGGCCTTGTGGTCGCGGAGGGCTTCCGAATCGGTCCCGGCCTCCCCGATCACGACGGTATCGATCTGGACGGGATTGTTTACGTCCGAGACGTCGAAGAGGGCGATCTTGAGCCCTTCCACCGAGACACCGCCCCAATCGTTCTCGCTGGTCTCTTTCCCGACACCGATGATGTGGTCGGCGTCATAGGGGTGGAGGTAGTCGGAGTAGCCCGGGATCTTCAGTTTTCCGAGGATGCCCGGGTGTTTCGGGTCCGAGAGGTCGATGACGAAGAGGGGGTCGACCCGCTTGAACGTCACCAGGTAGAGCCGGTCGCCGACAAACCGGGCGGCGTATATTCGCTCGTCTGGCGCGATATGTTCGAGCGTCCCGATGGTCTTCATCGCCGGGTCGAGGACGTAGACGTTGTTGTACTGGAGAGACCCATCGCGGGTCCAGGTCTCGACGGTCGTCGCCACCCGGAGGTTGCCCGCATACTCGTCGAGCGAGAACTGGTTTAAGAGATCTCCGGGAACCTCTCCCATGGCCTTATAGTCGATCTTTCCTTGCTCGATCGCGAACCGGTGGATGATCGTCCGGTCCCGGGTGCCGGCGCTGTCTGTTGATGGCCCGGAGAGATACATCGGTCCCGTGTTCCGGTAGCCGATATACAGGTTCTCCTGCGATGCGAAGAGGGTGGTGTCGTAGCCGAGGAGAAATGTCTCGGCGTCGGGGGCTCCCGTATCGCTCCGGACGGAAAACGCGCTTGCGGTGTAGAAGACGTAACTCTGCATGGGGCTCTGTGGGTAATAGATGTCGGGTCGGAGAGGCGGGGCCTCGCCCACCCTCACCTCGGGGAGGACGATGTCGTCCCGGACCCAGACGGGAGATTCCCGGGTGAGGGTGTAGATGTAGTCCCCGACCATCCGGGCGTCGTAGTAATTCCCGGTGAAGGTCAGGGTCCGGACCAACTCCGGATCTCTCCGGTCGCCGAGATCGTAGACATAGGCGCGGGTAACCGTCCGCCAGACCGGGACCGGTGTTACGCTCCCCTCAGGGGTGGTCATCTGCTCCTCTGTTGCGGTCGCAAAGACCGCAAGGCGGTCACCCGCGAGGAAGAGCGCTGTCGGCGACCCGTCGATCCGGGTCTCGGAGACAATTTTTGCGTCCTTCGCCGGGAACGCTTCTAAGATCGCGAGGGTCTCCCCTGAGATGACGTAGATGTGCTTCCCATCGTTCTTCACGAAGTCGGCCTCGTCCACGCCCTCGACCTGCACGTTCGTGGTGGAGTAGTCGCGGGCGGAGGATGTCGGGGCGGCCGTCGATGCCGGCGCCGGTGCGTTCGCGACAGTCTCCTGCCCGGCACCTCCCGGGGCCCAGGAGTAATCGTTGTCGCTCCCCACTATCTGCTCCTTTAAGAACGCCCTGAGCTCCTCTTTTGACGCGAATTTCTGTAAGTCCCCGTAGGTCCCCGTCCCGGCGTCCTCCGACGCGAGGGCGGTCCCGATGATCGCGGCGATCACCAGAGACCCGAGGGCGGCGACCATCACCAGTTTCCAGTTCCCCATACTCGTTCACCTTCCGGTAGAGGGAGATGCACGCGCCGATGCATCATCTTTGTGTAACCTACGAATATTTTCGAAGTCTTCCGGATCCCATCACACCGGGACCGCCCCGAAGATCCAGGCCATGTAGGCGGCGTAGCCGACGAGCAGGAGGGCCGACCAGCCCCGGACGACGGACGGGCGGGCAAAGAGCAGGGGGAGAATTGCGACCGAGAAGAGGACGACGACGATAACGTCGGTCCATGACCCTATGGTGGCCGGGGCGAGGAGGAGGCTTATCCCGAGGACCAGGAGGATATTGAAGATGTTGCTTCCGAGGATGTTGCCGATCGAGATGGCGCCTTCGTTTCTGACGGCGGCCACCAGGGACGTCGCGAGCTCCGGGAGCGACGTTCCGACGGCGACAACCGAGACACCGATGACAAAGGCGGGAATTCCGAAGATCTCCGCGAGCGTGACGGCGCCGTTGACGACCAGCTGGGCTCCGACAACGACGGCGACGAGTCCGAGGCCGATGTAGAGAGCGTCGGCCCATCCGTGGGACTCGATCTCAACCCCTTCTTCTTCGCGGCGTTCCCGCAGGAGCATGAAGAGGATGGCCACGAAGAGGATGAGGAGCACCCCCCCCGCGAGGGCGTCGAGCGTGCCTCTCACGGCGAGCAGGGCGAATGCCGCCGTCGCAACGAGCATCAACGCAGCGTGCCGGACGAGCGCGGAGCGGGA
>JALNXI010000225.1 GCA_023230425.1 Methanoculleus sp.
GGCCACAAGGCTCTCGGTCTCCGGGGGGACCGGGTCGCTCTACGGCTCCCGCGGCGGGGAGGTGGATCCGGAGGCCTTCATCGCCCTCCTCCGCGGGATGGCAGAGGTGATGGGGCCGAGGAACGTATCCTCCCCGGACATCCGCGTGGACTGTATCACCGATGAGATCCTGGATGCTATCCGGCGGTATACCATCGGATGGGTCTTCTTCGGAATTGAGTCGGGGAGCGACCGGGTTCTCCGGCTGATGGGCAAGGGTGCGGCCGTCCGGCAGGTCAAGGAGGCGGTAGAACGCTGCCGGGAGCACAACCTTCAGGTTGCGGGAAGTTTCATCGTCGGCTACCCGGGGGAGACAGAGCGGGACTACGAGGCGACAAAAGACCTGGTCGCCGGTCTCTGTCTCGACGACGTCTTTGTGAGCAGCGCCGAGCCCATCCCGGGGACGCCGCTTACCGACCTCGCGGTCAGGACGCCCCGCGATAAGAATCCGGCGTTTGTGCCGCACACCGGGGAGTATCGGGCGCTCGATCTCACCGAGAGCGAGGCCCGGTGCTTTGACCTGATGATGCATGCCGATATGTTCCGCCCGCAGCTCCGGCTCGTGACCGACGAGGTCTACGCGGCATACCTCACCGAGGCAAAGAAGCAGGGGCAGGACATCAGGGCGGCGACCGATCTCATCCTCCGGTACTCCCGGGCCCGGACGTAAGGCCCGGGCCGGCAGATTCTCTCCGTGTTTCGCTGGAATCCCGGATCTCTCCCGGTTTGCCCGAACGGGAAACCCTTAAGTATCCTCGATCCTCTACCCCACCTGCCCTGAAGGGGATACCCTTCGCAGGCGGAATATACAGGAGGCAGATACGATGGCTGAGAGACAGGCAGGGTCAGTGCTGGAGACCCGGCCGAGACCGGAACAGACAGTGGACCTGATGCGCGCACACGACATCAGGGATATCAAGGTACGGAACCCGGAAGGGGAGAACCTCGGTGACCTCACCGATATTGCTATCGACCGGGAGAGTGGCCGCATCGCGTATGCGGTGCTCGCCTACGGCGGGATCCTTGGGTTTGGTGAGAAACACTTCGCCATCCCCTGGGAGGCGATCCGAGCCCGTTCCGGGGAGAAGGTCGCTGTCGTGGATATGGATAAGCGAACACTGGATAGCGCTCCCGGTTTTTCCAGGGACAGGATGCCCCGGGAAGGAGACTGGAGCCTGATCAGGACCCCCCCAACGCATGGGGCAACGGAGCCCTCGCCCCCCGTGACGGAGAGAGAACTCCCGCCGTCACGGGAGGAGAAACCGGCGGTACCAGCGGAGTCCACGCTCCCGGTCAGAGAGAGGGTTGTCCCGGTGCCGCCGGCCGTCCAGACGGTCGCGGGCGGCTGGGGAGGACAGCCGACAGGGCCGCGGGCCGAGGAGCGGCCGGCCCGGGAAGTCGTCACGACCGAGCGGGTGGAGGCCCGCGAGACCAGGGCGGAAGAGGTACGGCCGGTTTCGGAGGCCGAACAGCCCCTTACGACCCGTGGACCATCCCGTGGGCACCTCTCCGCTGCCGACCTGCAGGTCTACCTCAAGGGTATGGACTACCCGGCGGGAAAGCAGGATCTGGTCGCCCATGCGCGGGAGCGTAACGCCCCGGAGAGCGTGATCGTCACGCTCGAAGAGTTCAGCGACCGGACCTACCGGTCCGCCGCCGACGTGAGCGTGGAGTTCGGCAAAGAGACCCGCAAGGAGCACCCGACCGGCAAGGAGACACAACGGCAACCGGAAACCGTCGTGAAGGAGGCCCACGGGGAGCCCCCAACCGGGGCGGAGACTCGAACCAGGGAAACCGTCGTGGAGGAGACCCACGAGGAGCGCCCTGAAGCCCGGAGGAGAGCACCGTCCCGTGGGCACCTCTCCGCTGCCGACCTGCAGGTCTACCTCAAGGGTATGGATTATCCGGCAGGCAAGCAGGACCTGATCACCCATGCTCGGGAGCGGAGCGCCCCGGAGGACGTCATCACTACGCTCGAAGAGTTCAGCGACCGGACCTACCGGTCTGCCGCCGACGTGGGTGTGGAGTTCGGCAACGTCAGGTGACGGGGACGTATCCCCGCGCTGCGGGCGGCCGCCGGGCAACACCCTCCCGGACCTCCCCCGCACGCTCTTTTCACGGTGGAGAACCCCGCGACGATACCCTGGTACCGGAACCCGCGCAATTTAAATAGTCACAGCGTGCATCGCCCGCTCTGCGGGAAGGTGAAGATCGCCTTCGGAAGCATACCAGGGAGATGGTGGTTGTAATGGCTGAAACAGTTCTGGAGCAGCAGATGCGGAGGACAGAGGGGCAGGAATTCCTCTCTTCCGAAGACATTGTGGGAAAACGGGTGAAGAACCCGGAAGGTTACGACCTCGGTGAGATCTCAAGCCTGCGGGTCGGCCTGCCCACGGGAAGAGTGACGTATGCGGTGCTCAAGACCGGTGGGATGTTCGGTCTCGGGGCGAAGCACTTCGCGATCCCTGTCGAGGCCATGATCTACCGGCCGGGGGACGACGTCTTTGTGGCGAACATCAGCAAGTATAAACTCGACAGCGAACCCGGGTTCTCAGAGGGGGAGTGGCCCAGGGAGGCGAACTGGAACCTGATCGAGTCAAGGCGGCCCATGGGTCCCCCGAGCCAGGAGGAAGCGCGGGCTGTGACCCGGACGGAGGCCCCGCCCCGCGAGGTCGTCACAACGGAGCGTGTGGAGGTCCGGGAGAGGGCCACCCGCGAGGAGATGCCGATAAAAGCCGAGGAGGTTGAGGGCAGGACGGGGAAGACACTGCCGGTGACAGAGGCCCCGCCCCGCGAGGTCGTTACGACAGAGCAGGTGGAGGTCCGGGAGAAGCCCATAAAAGTGGAGGAGGTGGAGACGCGCCCGGTGACGGAGGCGCACGCTCCGACGCTTGAGTCCATGGCGGGGGCCGAGAAAGAGGGAGCGCAAGCAGAACGTCCTGTTGTGGCGACCAGAAGGCCGTCGTTTGCTCACCTCTCCGCCGCCGACCTGCAGGTCTACCTCAAAGGCATGGACTACCCGGCGAGCAAACAGGACCTGATCACCCACGCTCGGGAGCGGAGCGCCCCGGAGGACGTGATCACCGCGCTCGAGCTCTTCAGCGAGAGGACCTACCGGTCCGCCGCCGACGTGGGTGTGGAGTTCGGCAAAGTTAAGTAATCCTTATCTTTTTTCCCGATAGGCAGCCTCTCTTTGCGTAGCGCGGGGATCTGGTCCGCTCCCTTCGACCCGGTCCCGGGGATCCGGAGAGATAGTGGTCCGTTATCCCCGCCTCGCTCGCGATATGGGGTATCGAGGTCCGGTGCCAGGGATGTGCACGGCAGGGCGCGGCTGAGACGAATCGGATGCACTCTCCCGGACAATAGAGGGTGAACTACCCGGCAGCGGCGAGGCAGGAGAGTTCAGGGCCCACAAAGGACGTTCCGGAAGCATCGGCTCACAGGGAGAAGAAGAACCTGCCGGGCGGGGGATGAACGGGTCCTGAGGGCGATCCTCTATTGTATGCGGGGAAACGCAATATACCGACCAATTATATATTGTGAACAATATAGTTAGTCCCGGGAACAGTATGTTTGGTTCTCTACAAGACCAGAAAAATCACATATCACGTACCGGTGCCAAAACCGCTTCAGCGCGGCATGCGGCAAAGAAAATTCTTCCTTTTGAACGTCTACACGGGCGGGCGGAATATCGCCCGGGCAAAGGCGCCTACGCCGACACCATTGCGACGCTCGGGCAGAGCCTGATCCACCACGGCCCATACAACGACCGGGTCTACCTCTTCCGCCTGAACCCGGCGGATCTTCCCGGGATCACCGGCCGACTTCACGCGCTCGCAAAAGACAGGGGGTACTCGCGGATATTCGCAAGAGTCCCCGCCCCGGCACGAGACCACTTCATATCGTGCGGCTACACCCCTGAAGCGCACCTCCGGGGGCTTTTCCACGGAGAGGTGGACGGCTACTACATGGCAAACTACCTCGGCGCATCCCCGGGCGATAGAGACGGTCTCGATGAC
>JALNXI010000226.1 GCA_023230425.1 Methanoculleus sp.
TGTAGTAGCAGCCCACCTTATCCCCGGGAGAGGATCAGCCGGCCCTTCCCCGGCTCAATCAGGGAAACGGTAGTTCATAACCCTCCTCCTCCCCCACGACAAGGGCGGCGATGGCAAGGTCCTGTATGGCAAGCCCGGTGGAGTCGAAGATCGTGATGGCGTCAGGAGACGACCGACCCTTCTTCCCGATGACGACCTCGCCGAGGGTTCCGGCGATCATACCGGCGTCGTAGAGGCCGGTGGTTATCGGCACGTTGATCTCGCCCGAGTGGACTGCCTGGCCGGGGTCGTCGACGAAGACCTCCGCCTTCACCAGGAGCATAGGGTCCAGTTCCTGTTTTCCGGGCGCATCGGCGCCGATAGCATTGATGTGCGTCCCCTCCCGGACCCACTCCGCCATAACGAGCGGTCCGGTCGACGGCGTCGTCGTGGTCAGCACATCGCAGTCGCAGGCGCGCTCGATCGGGACGCTTGCCGCGTTGTAGTCCGCGTAGCGTGCTGCAAACGCCTCCGCACTCTTCTCCGTCCTGCTCCAGACCCGGATCTCCTCGATAGCGACCGCCACAGCCGTCGCCTCGACGAGCGCCTCCGCCTGCCGCCCGGTCCCTATAACACCGAGGGTGACGGGCCGCCGGGGTGCGAGGTACTTCGCTGCTACGGCACCCGCAGCCCCGGTGCGCATCGCTGTCAGTCCAGTGGCGTTGATGATCGCTCTCGGGACGCCTGTCTCCACATCGATGAGCACCGTGAGCGCCATGACGGTAGGCAGACCTCGTGCGCGGTTCTGCGGGTGGACATTGACGACCTTCACCCCGGCAACCCCGAGCGCCGGGATGTATGCAGGCATCGTCCTGAAATCTCCGTTCCCAACGAGCGTCACGTAGACCTTCGGCGGCATCTGGACGCCTCCTCTACCATGCTCTGCAAAAGCCGCCTCAATCGCCGGGTTCACCCGGGTATAAGGCGGGTATCCGGAATGAACCGGGTAGTACTTCATCGAACCGTCACCTCACGATAGCGGGGCGGTCTGGCCGGGGGTCCGTGGAGGGATATCGCCGGCAGTACTCCTGGTGTGGTGCAGAATAGCATACGGCTCTCTCCGGACCGCCGGGATATCAACCTGTGGGTGCGCAGGAAACGGGGTGGGAGATACCCGCTCAGGCAGGCCCGTCCTGCATGCCCCGTATCGAGAGCCGGATCAGGCCGAGGTTGGCGCCGGACTTCGCGAGTATGCAGAGGGAGAGATCCCCGTAGGGCGCGATGATGAGTTTCCCTGCCGGGGTCTCGAGGATCACCTGGGCGAGGTCCCCCATACTCATGTCGCCGGTGATACGGGTCCCGGCGCGGAGCAGGTCTTCGGCGACCGCAGCCACCTGCTCGAAGTCCGCGGAGCCGAGCGACTGGAGGGCAAACCCTTCGTGGAAGACCGAGACGGCAATGACTCCGGGCTGCCGTGCAATCCGCTCAAGGCAGTCCGTACCCTCAGGCCCGGTCCGGGCGGCAGGTTTTGCACCCGCCTCGCTGACCAGGCACCCCGTCTCCCGGGAGACTTCCCGCGCTGCCCCGGTCTCTTCGGCGGTGTAGGCGATGAGTTCGTAGTCGAGCGACGGCCGGTCGAGCAGGTACCTGTAAGCTTCGTCTCCGCCAAGCAGCAGGTCTCTGCCGGTGCCCTCGAACGCGGCTGCGTACGGGTTCCCGCTCTGGGTCAGGACAAAACCCGTTCCCTGAGGCCCATCGATACGCACTGCTCCCGTGAAGTGAGGGCTGATGGAGGCAAGGGCCGCAAGAGGCCCCTGCAGTCGTCCAAGCGAGACGCCGTCGGGTAGCATCGTCTCACAGAGCAGCGGTTATCCGATCCCTGTTCTTCTTCAACTCGTACCGGATCCGCCCGACATTGACGTTCGCGTTCGCCACGATGGCGATCAACTCGTCCTCCGAGAGCGGGGAGAGGAGGATTGGCCCGTTCTCCAGCTCTACAAGCATCTGGTACATCTCTCCCTTCCCGAGTTCGTTGCTCATCGCCTCAGACGTACCCATCCCTGTGGAAGCCATGGCGCCCAGGGCCTCGACGTCCACGTCGCCGGCAACAACACTCTCGATCACAAAGCCGTCCCGTCCCGCCACGACCGCGGCGGTAACCCCGTCAAGTTTCAGGAATTCTCCCAGGATCTGTCTCAACATCTGCATCGCCTCACGTTCTTCTGATACACTCTATCTGAAGGGGCATCTGCCCGATAGCGTGCGTTGCGCACGATATGCAGGGGTCATACGCCCTGATGATCATCTCGATACGGTTTGCCGCCCCCTCGGTCAACGCTCCGTTCTCCACCACCCGGCGTGCCATATCCTCCACGCCCCGGTCGATCGCGTAGTTGTTCTGACAGGTCGCGACGATCAGGTTGCACCGCTCGATGATGCCGGCCTCGTTCACGGTATAGTCGTGGATCAGGGTTCCCCGGGGAGCCTCGATGATCCCGACGCCTCGTCGGTTTACGACCTTCCCTGCCGGAGTCCGGATATCGGAGCCGGTGATCCCGGGGTCCGAGAGCAGTTCCACCGCCCGCTCGCACGAGGCGAGGAACTCGATATAACGGGCCAGGTGGTAGGCAAGCGCAGCCTGGGCGACGGTGCCGAACCGCTCGCGGTACTCCGCGAGAGCAGCGTCGGCATGCTCTGTGCCCATCCTCTCCACGATGTTGAGCCGGGCGAGCGGCCCGACACGGTAGTAGTCTCCGCCTTTGAACCGGGCGAACTTCAGGTAGGACCAGTCCTCCGAGTACTCCTCGATGAAGTTCGTGTACTCCGGGCCCGAGAACGAACCGATCCGGCCCCCGTCCTGGCCAAGCATCGCAACAGGCCCGTCGCAGGTCGAGTAGAGCCCGTGATTGGTCATACCGAGGAACCCCGTCTTTACGGCCCCTATGTCGATATCGACGCCGTCAAGGAGGGTGCGTGCGATATCCCATCCCTCCCGGGCGATTCCGAGCGCCTCGTCTGCCATAACGGCCAGTTCGGCTCTCTTCCCCTCCGTAAGCGGCGCCGACATCCCGCCGGGGAGAGCGTTTGCCGGGTGGATGGGTTTACCGCCGACCGCTTCCGTCAGGCGCTGGCCGAACTTCCGGACAGTTATAGCCTTCTTTGCGATCTCAGGCGAGTGACGGGCAAGCCCGACAACGTTACGGATCTCCGCCGGCGCATCATGGCCCAGGATGAAGTCGGGAGCCGCGAGCATGAAGAAGTGGAGGGCGTGGGAATGGGTGAACTGGCCGACGTTGAGGAGTTCCCGGAGTTTCTTCCCGGTCGCGGGCGGTTCAACGCCGAAGATCTGGTCGGTCGCTTTCGCCGCCGCCAGGTGGTGCGCCGAGGGGCATATACCGCAGATGCGGGGCGTGATCCGGGGAGCCTCCTCGATCGCCGCCCCGACGAGGAACTTCTCAAACCCCCTGAGTTCAACGACCTGGAAGTGGGCCGAGTCGACCTCGCCCTGGTCGTTGAGGTAGATCTTGACGCCGGCGTGACCCTCAATCCGGGTCACCGGGCTGATCGTGATCTCTTTCATCTGCTCCTCTCCTTAACGAGGTCACGAATCTTCGACATCTCCTTATCCTCCATGATCAGGCTCCCGATGGTGAAGGCGTACATCGTATGCGCAACGTCGTAGAGCTCCTTCTCCACTTCTTTCTCCGGCTTATCGGTGAGATCCGAAATTCTCCGCACCATCATGCCGTAGATGTCCCGGCAGGGCTCACGGAGGATATCGAGCGACGGGCCGTTGCACCCGTGGCACGGTATGTTGTTCTTCGGGCAGGTCGCGGCGCACCTGCCGAAGGTGACACTCCCGAGGCAGAGGTAGCCCTGCCCGAGCAGGCAGTGCTCACGGTCGGGAACTCCCTCGTGCCGCCGCAAGAGCGTCCAGTTCTCGACCGGCCCCATGGTCCTGTCGCACTCCGAACAGACGGATTTACGCGAGAGGTCGAGGGTATTCCCCGCGATCATCGCCGGGATGATCTTCTTCAAGAACGCCTCTTTCGG
>JALNXI010000227.1 GCA_023230425.1 Methanoculleus sp.
GCCGGGCAAACGACCTCGGTATCCCGGTCGTCCTCGACCCGGTCGGCGCGGGGGCGACACGTTTCCGGACCGAGACCGCCTGGCGCCTCCTCGACGCCCTGGACGTCGCCGTCCTGAAGGGGAATGCCGGGGAGATCGGCGTTCTCGCCGGCACCGGCGGGAGCGTCCGCGGGGTGGATTCCGGCGGGGTTGCAGGCGACCCCGTTGAGACGGCACGGGAATGTGCCCGGGCGACCGGGACCGTCGTGGCTATGACCGGGGCCGTCGACGTCGTCGCCGACGATAGAAGGGTCTTCCTGGTCAAAAACGGCAACCCGGCGATGGACCGCCTCTCCGGGACAGGGTGCATGGCCGCATCGGTCACTGCGGCCTTCGCCGCGGTCGCCGACGATTATGCTGTCTCGTCGGCGGCGGCGCTTGCGGCCTTCGGCCGGGCCGGGGAGCGGGCTGCGGCAGGGACACGCGGGCCCTACTCGTTTCGGACGGCGCTCTTTGATGAACTTGCCGGGCTCGCATCCGACGACCTCGCCGGGCATGCGCGGATCGAGGAGCCCTATGGCGTATGACCTCTACGTGATCACCGATGAGCAGATCGGGCATGGCCTCTCCCATACGGAGATCGCCCGCCGTGCCGTCGCCGGCGGTGCGGACACTATCCAGCTCCGCGACAAGAGGCTCTCCGGCCGGGACCTCCTCATCGTGGCATCTGCCATCCGCAAGGTCACCCGTGATGCCGGAGCGCTCTTCATCGTGAACGACCGCCTCGACGTGGCCATCGCGGCCGGTGCCGACGGTGTCCACCTCGGCGAGAGCGACCTCCCTATCGAGCACGCCCGGAGAATCGCGCCGCCGGGGTTCATCATCGGGGCCTCGGTGGGGTCCGTCGCCACCGCGGTCCGGGCCGGGGCGGCGGGTGCCGACTACGTCGCCCTCAGCCCGACGTTCTCGACCGCGTCCAAGGACGATGCAGGCCCGGGCCGCGGGCTTGCCGTCCTCTCGGCGATCCGTTCCGCGGTCTCCCTCCCTCTCGTCGCTATCGGCGGCATAACCCCGGAAAACGCCGTTGATGTCATCGCCGCGGGGGCGGACGGCGTTTGCGTGATATCGGCGGTCGTCGGGCAGGATGACATCACGGCCGCGGCACGGGATATGCGGGGTCGGATCGCCGCCGCGAAGGCGGGAGACCGGTAACCTTCTGCCCATACGCAAACCCTCTTCGTTTCGCCCGCATAACTCCCTCGCGAGTGATAGCCATGACCGAGATCGTATTCACCCCCATCGGCACCATCCGTTCGCCCTTCCACGACCCCCGCGATATGCCCATCCAGCCCGTCGGCGCACGGAGCGTCCAGGGCACGATCGAACTCGACCCGATCTATGCCGCCGGACTCAAAGACCTTGAGGGGTTCTCCCGGATCATCCTCCTCTACCACTTCCACCGCTCGGACGGCTACGCGCTTGCGGTGGTGCCGTTCCTCGACAAGACGCCCCGCGGCGTCTTTGCGACCCGGGCGCCCCGCCGCCCCAACGCGATCGGGATCTCCATCCTCAGGCTGGTCGCCGTCGAGGGTGCGACGCTGCACGTCCTCGACGTGGATATCCTGGACGGCACCCCGGTCCTCGACATCAAGCCCTACGTCCCGACGTTCGACGCTTACCCCGACGAGCGCTCCGGGTGGCTGGCCACGACCTCAGAGGCCGCCCACACCATGCGGTCGGACGGCCGGTTCTGCTGACCGGAGAGGAAAGTAACCTTAAACAGGGCAGAAATAAAGTCAAATGCTTTAACTTTACATAGAAATAAAGCATAGTACTTTAATTCCGCCGGCGTTGGTACTGCATAGTATCCATGACAAAAAGAGCAATCGCACTGATTACCATCGTCATCCTTGCCGGTCTCCTCTGCACGGCGGGGTGCACCACCGAGCAACCGGCGGCCCCCGTCGCTACCGGCAGCAACACCACCCCCGTTGCGACAGACACCTCGATACTCGTCTACTCCGGTGCAGGCCTCAAAAAGCCGATGACCGATATCGGAGAGGCGTTCACTGCAAAATGCGGTATCGGCGTCGATTACACCTTCGCCGGTTCAGGCACGCTCATTACTCAGATGGACCTCTCCCGGAAGGGTGACGCCTTCATCCCCGGCGGAACACCGGATTACCGGATCGCACGGGAGAAAGGGCTGGTCGGAGAACCCGGGTATGTCGCCTACCATGTCCCGGTGATCGCCGTCCAGAAGGGAAACCCCCAGGACATCACCTCGGTTGACGACTTCGCCCGGCCCGGGCTGAAACTTGCGCTCGGCGGCGCGAACACCACCGCAATCGGGAGGGCCGGCGACAAACTCTTCCAGAAGCATGGCATCCTCGATGCCGTCGAGAAGAACGTCGTCCTCCGGGCGCCGACGATCAATGAAGTGGTCGTGGCGATGAACATGGGCACAGCCGATGCCGCGCTCATCACGCTCGATCAAGTGAACCCCAAGACGATGGATACCATCGACCTCCCGCAGGAAGACGGCCTCACCCTCATCGTACCGATAGGGGCGACCGCCTTCACGACACAGCCGGACGCCGCCCGGCAGTTCGTTGAGTTCGTCACCTCCGATGAGGGGAAGGCGATCTTCGCAAAGCACGGGTTCCCGACCTACCCCGACCCGGCGTATGCAGGGATCGAGCCATGAGCCTCGCGCGCGAACCCCATGCCTGTACGGCGATAGGAGTTGTCCGGACGCCGTTCTCTGACCCGACCGCCACCCCGATTCAGGCGGTCTTCTCCACCGTCCGCGGGACGGTGGAGGTCTACCCCGAATTCCGGGACGGGCTCTCGGCGCTCGCGGAGTTCTCTCACATCATCCTCATCTACCGGTTCCACAGGGCTGCCAGTGAAGAACTCGCCGAACGACCGCTCATCGACGGCGCGAAACCGCACGGCATCTTTGCCACCCGGCACTTCAACCGCCCGAACCGGCTCGGAGTATCGGTCGTCAGGCTTGCCGGGATCGACGGCACTACGCTCGCCGTCGAGGGCGTCGACCTCCTGGACGGGACGCCGGTCCTCGACATCAAGCCCTACATTCCCGACTTTGACTGCGTCCCCGATGCGACCTCCGGGTGGGTGACGCCGCAGCACGTCGGGCAGATCCGAAGACAGAGCGCATCCTTCTAGGTGGACGAGCCATGTCCCCGAACCGGGATGCCCTCCCCCACCCCACCCCTTTTAAGATCATCTTTCTCGCCGTCCTGTTCGGCCTGATCGGCTACATGGTCGTCGTCCTCGCCGGCCTCGTGGTCTACCCGCCGCTCCCGGCCCTCATCGAGAGCCTCACCTCCCCCGAGATCCTCTTTGCCATCGAACTCTCGCTCATCACCTCGGCGGTCTCCACCGCCCTCTGCGTGCTCGTAGCCGTGCCGGTCGCCTACTCCCTCGCCCGGTTCTCATTTCCCGGCAGGCGCATCGCAAACACCATCGTGAACCTCCCGCTCGCTCTCCCGCCCCTCGTCGCGGGCGTGGCGCTGCTCATCTTCTACGGCCCCTCGACGTTCGGGAGGATGCTCTCCGGGTGGGGGCTCGACGTCATCTATACCCCGCTCGGGATCATCGTCGCCCAGTTCTTCGTCAACGTGCCCTACATGATCCGGGTCACCCGGTCGGCCTTCGAGACGATCAATCCGCGCTACGAGTATGTTGCCCGGACACTCGGGTGCACCGAGTGGGGCGCGTTTCGCCAGGTCACTCTCCCCCTGGCCCAAAACGGCCTCGTCGCCGGTCTCGTCATCACCTGGTCGAAGTCCATCGGCGAGTTCGGCGCAGTCCTCATGCTTGCCGGGGCCACCCAGATGAAGACCGAGACCCTGCCCATCGCGCTCTTCCTGAATATCTCAACCGGAGACCTCGACCTCGCCATCGCCGCATCGGTCATCCTGATCGTGATCGCTATGGCATCGCTCTTGATCTTCGAGCGCTACGCCGACAGCAGGGGGGCCTTCTGATGCTCGGGATCGAAGGTCTCTCCCTGGCCC
>JALNXI010000228.1 GCA_023230425.1 Methanoculleus sp.
GTTGTTCAGCGGGCCCATGCCGATATACCGATGGCGGTCGAGGGGGCCGTCAGGGGGCGGTTCTACAACTGCGGGCAGGTCTGCACGGCGGTAAAAAGACTTTATGTCTACGAGTCGGTCGCGGATGAGTTCATCCGGCGCCTGAAATCAAGGGTCGAGACGATTGTGGTCGGGAACGGCATGGACCGCGGCGTCGGCATGGGCCCGCTGAACAACCCTGCGGGGCTTGAGCGGGTCGTCGGCCAGGTGGATACGGCCCGGGAGCGGGGTGAAGGGGAGATCATCACAGGAGGGCGGGCTCCTCGCGGGGAGGAGTACGAGCGGGGTCTCTTCTTCCTGCCGACGCTCGTTGCCGGGGTTCCGCACGACTCTCCCCTCTTCTCTGAGGAGGTCTTCGGCCCGGTGCTGCCGATCGCGACCGTATCAGGGCTCGACGAGGCTATCGATCAGGCGAACGACAGCCGTTACGGTCTCGGGGCATCGGTATGGACCCGGAGCGCGGACGTGATTGTCCGTGCGACGGAAGGCCTCGAAGCAGGGATTGTCTGGGTCAACCAGCACCTGAAGATTCCCCCGGAGGTGCCGTTTGGAGGGACGAAGGAGAGCGGCATCGGCAGGGAGAACGGCAGCCGGGCGCTCGAGGAGTATATGGAGGAGAAAGTCGTGCTGATACGGCTGTAATCTGGAATCCGCGAAGGAGGAGGGACGAACGGGCCCGCCTGTATCCCGGGGCGGTATGCCCCCTCCTGCTGCATCGAGCCGTCTTCATGCAAGGGGAGACCTGACGGCTTCTCATGCTCGCTCTCGCCCTCACTTCGCGTGCGTCGGCGGTGCAGGGGGTGACGCAATCTCTCGTGTTGGCCGCAGAGGGAGTGTTCCGGCACCTATACGGGCTTTGCGTCGTCCTGCGCCCCAGCAAGAATGCGTCGAAGGTGCGGGGTCTCTGGAATCTCGGGGAGGGGTGCCGGCCGGGGGATCTTCGAGGGCAAAAATGGTCGATTGCACAGTTATTTAGGCGTTCGCGAACGTTTTTGATATAATGACAATATTTATATATTAAAACAAACATGCATTTAGCCCTCCCAAGGGGGGAAATAGTATATGAATCGATGGATAACTCTATGCGCATGCATATTCGTCCTTCTGGCTATCCCGTTTGCTGTGACAGCGGCGCTGGTCGGGGATGGGAATGCAACCATGACGCCCGGTAACCAGACCGGGAACATGACCGAAAACCAGACCGGGAACATGACAGTTGCCGGGTATATTGCAGAGGACCAGAACCTGACGAGGCTGGCCAGAGCGCTCAACGTGACCGGGCTCTACGACACCCTGAACACCGGGGGACCGTATACGGTCTTTGCACCGAACAATGAAGCGTTCAACGCCCTCGGTAACGTTACGGTGAACCAGCTCTTCAACGAGACCACGAACCTGACCACGGTTCTCCAGTATCATGTTGTTAAGGGCGAGTACACCTCGGCGAACCTCACCGCGATGGCCGGTAACCAGACCGGGAACCAGACCAGCGGCGGTGCCCTCGGTATCCTCAGCAGGCTCCTGAGTGGCGGTAACCAGACCGGGAATGCGACCGAGAACATGACCGGGAACCAGACTGGAAACATGACCACATTGAAGACCCTCGCCGGTGATAATCTGACCGTCACTGTCAGCAACGGCCAGATCATGGTCGAGAACGCTAATGTCACCATGAAAGATATCAACACAACCAACGGCGTGATCCATATCATCGACCAGGTGCTGATGCCTCCAGGTCTGAACCTGACTACGACCGGGAACCAGACGATGGCAGGGTACCAGACCGGGGTGACGGGCAACACAACGATGGCGTGAGGCAACCTGATAGAGACCGGGGCAGTGTGGGCGGCGTACACCGCTGCCGGCCCCGGTATCGCCCGGGAAGCTCTCAACTGTTGTTCCGGACGTTAATGCCACTTCATTTTTCCGAAAATATTGAACATTCTGCAGGCGTTTGCCTGCCCATTACCTGGTTGCCCGGCCTCCCTACCGTGGGGAGAACCGGGCATGATACTGAGGGTCATGTTCTTTACAGACTTGCGATTCCAGCTCTCCCGGGGTGGGGGGAGATAACGCTAGTGCTCTTTGTCATCTAACTCTATGAATTCTGTGTCGCACCCTTCGCAGCCTTCCGCATGAGCCCATGTTCTGTCTGCCGAAGATGCGAAATTTTGGCGCTGTTGAAACCCAGTTTGGGTCTTCATCTCTCCCCGCCCCCCCGAGGGGGGCGGGGGCAGTCATGGCGATACCTGGTGGGAAGCCGTGCCCGGGCGTACTCCGGAGTATGACCTCCTGGAGCAGGTGTGCGAGATCCGATGGTGCTCTCTGGTTGTACTACATATTGAGAATCGATGCACTAGTGCATCGATTCCGAATTATCGGACTCTGTTTGGTGATCGTCCCCACCCACGTTGGGGGTGGGTGCCGGGTCCAGATTCTCCCCGGGGCGTGCCCCTTGATGCGACCTTCTGGATAGTGCGAAATCCGAGCGGTACTCTCTTCCTTTCAGGGTACTGGTTATTGAGAATCGATGCAATAGGCTCGTTGACGGGAGCCCGTATCCCTATTGAGGGGTCGTTTGCGCCTGTCGTGTGTAACGGTAATCTGCGGGAGATCTCCGGGAGGTCCTTCTGGATAACCCCCGCTTCGTGTCGCATGGGGCGTAAACCGTGGAAATACGCATACATTGCTTCCCTGGCACAGCAGTTCATGCCACGCGGGGTGAGCGTGTACGAGGGGCTTCTGAGGGTCGATTCTTCCCGCGACGAGAAGAACGGGGTTCCTCGACCCACGATCCTGAACCGGGGGCCAGATTTGCCCGGGTAGGTGTTCAAACTATATTATAACAATATTTTTATATTACCTTGATTATTCATTTGTCCGCAAGGGGGGATATGCATGAAACGACCTTTACTGTTAAGTTTGTGCATGGTTCTTCTCCTCTCGGTTGCTGCCGCAAGCATGGCAGTCTCGATTGGAGAAGGGCCTGTCGAACTGAATCCTGATGAGTATGTGAACATTACACCTGTAAACAGCACTGAATCCTACCGGGTGCCGCAGGCGACTGTGCTTGGAGCACTTGACGCAGCCTCGGTCCTCGGAGCGTTCGAGTACCAGGTAGCTCCGGACCTACCTTCGGAAGAGGGGAACCTCAGCATCATATCGATTACTGGTATTAAGAACGAGACGGTGAACGGGACCCCGTATGCCTGGGCGTACTGGGTGAACGATGAGCAGGGCACGACCGGACCCGCGGTGACGAACGTGACCGACGGCGACAACGTGACCTACACCTACGGGCCTCCGGACCACTCCATCGACAATGCTTCGTATACGTTGAATGTCTACGTCAGCGTGCCCGGGGCAGCGGTGAACGTGACGCCGACACCGACAACGAACGTGACTCCGACGCCGACGGTAAACGTCACTCCGACTCCGACCGGGAACGTGACCCCGACACCGACAATGAACGTCACCCCGACCCCTGAAGCGAACGTCACCATCACGTCGCCGGAGGAGGGTGCCAATGTCACTGCCGGGAACGTCACGGTGAGCGTGAACCTGACGAACTTCACGCTGGTCGAGCCGACCGGGCAGCCGAACGCGCCGGGCGAAGGCCACCTGCACTACTACCTCGACGCTCTTGTGCCGACGAACGCGAGCGCGCCTGCCATCCCGGAGACCGGCGGCTATGTCGTCTCCACGAACACCTCCTACACATGGGAGAACGTGACGCCGGGCGAGCACAACCTCTCGGTCCAGGTGGTCAACAACGACCATACCCCGCTCATACCGCTCACGTTTGACACGGTGAATGTCACCGTCGGCGGGGGAGCCAACGTGACACCCACGCCGACCGGGAACGTGACCCCGACCCCGACCGGGAACGTGACACCGACTCCGACCGGGAACGTGACACCGACTCCGACCGGGAACGTGACACCCACGCCGACCG
>JALNXI010000229.1 GCA_023230425.1 Methanoculleus sp.
TGAGGACGACGAGTTCGAGGACAAACTCTACTTCCGGGAGGGGAAGCACTTCTCGATGGGTTCCTGGCAGGTGATGTCCATCAACTGCCCGCGGGCGGCCTATAAGGCAGAAGGCGACCAGGAACGCCTCTTTGCCGAGCTCAAGTCCCTCATGGACATCGCCGTCGACCTCTACCGGATCAAGCGGCGGTGGATGTCCCTGATCCGTACAAACGGGCGGATGCCGTTTGCGATGCAGCGGCCAAAGGACCCGAACACCGGTGAACGTGGTGCGGTTGCCGTGGACCTCGAAGGGCTCGTCTACACCATCGGCGTGGTCGGCGTCAACGAGATGGTGCAGCACTTCACCGGCCACCAGCTCCACGAGTCAAAGGATGCGTTCCGTCTCGCCGTCCGGGCCATGACCGAACTCGAGATGTATTCCCGCGAACTCTCAAAGAAACACAACATGACGATCGCCCTCGCCCGCACGCCGGCGGAGACGACCGGTCAGCGATTCGCGGTCGCCGATCTCCTCGACGAGCGGTTCCGGGACCACGCGCTCAAGGTCATCAAGGGCGACGCCAGCCAGGCGCTCGAGATGCTCGGCACGACGCTCGATCTCCCCATCTACTACACTAACGGGACCCATGTCACCCCGGCAGCCCCGGTCTCGCTCACGAAACGGATCGAGATCGAGCATATCTTCTTCCCCATCGTGGACGGCGGCAACATCTTCCACGTATGGCTCGGGGAGGCACGCCCCGATCCCAGGGGGTTGATGGAAATGGCAATGAACCTCTGCCGGACGACCCAGATCGGCTACTTCGCCTTCACCCGCGACCTGACGGTCTCCTTGAAGGAGTACCGGGAGTTGAAACCGAAGCACCAAGATCAGGGGAAGGCAGGCGGGGTCTCCCCGGCGGCAGACCGGGCGGACGCCTGACCACAACCATACTCTTTTTACGCCTCGCGAGGAGATTTAAATAGAACCGCCCGCCATGGGGCTACGGCGGTGCTTGAGGCCACGTATGATCGATCTGACGACCCCCCTTCTTGCCATCGATGTCGGCAGGGGCACCCAGGATATCCTGGTCTACGAGCCCGGCCGGTCGATCGAGAACAGCATAAAACTGGTCCTCCCCTCCCCGACCGTGGTGGTGGCGGCAAAGATTCGGCAGGCAACCCGGACCGGGTGTCCGGTCTTCCTGGACGGGTTTTTGATGGGCGGCGGCGCGAACAGCGGCGCAATACGGGAGCACCTCTCACGCGGCCTTTCCGTCTACGCCACGCCGGAGGCCGCCGGGACAATCCACGACGATCCGGAAAAGGTGCGAGCGCTTGGAGTTGAGATCCGGGCCGTCCCTCCGGGGGACGCCGTGACCATCCATACCACCGACTACATGGAGCCGGAACTCCGCAGAGCGCTCTCCCTCTTCGGCGTCGGTTACCCGGAGAACGTCGCGATCGCGGTCCAGGACCACGGCTACTCCCCGCACCGCAGCAACCGCATCCACCGGTTCGAACTGATGCGGGAGCGGCTGGATGCCGGTGACTGGGACCTCCTCTCGCTCGCTACCGACCCACCGCTCGCCGATATGACCCGGATGCAGGCAGTCCGACGTCAGGCGCCGGGCGCGCTCGTCACCGACACCGGACCGGCCGCCCTCATCGGGGCGCTCTGCGACCCTGTGGTTCGGCACCTGGCTGCGACGGGGGTAACCCTCGTCAACGCCGGAAACGGGCACACCCTCTGCTTCACCCTGAAAGGAAGGGAGATTTACGGGCTCTTCGAGCACCACACCGGCGCGCTCGATCCCGCAAAACTGCAGCGCTACATCCGGCGGCTCGCCGACGGGACGCTGACCTCTGCAGAGATCTTCGATGACGGCGGCCACGGGGCCGCGGTCAGAAAACCCCTCGCCGACGGTGCCGTGGTTGTCACCGGCCCAAACCGGCTCCGGCTGCTGCCGGAGGCCTACCAGGCGGCACCCTTCGGCGATATGATGCTCTCGGGGTGCTTTGGGCTCGCGTATCTCTGGAAACGGTTCAGGAAGGGATAAAGACCTTACCCTCTCGTCTCCCGGCCAAGATCACGGCGAGACGAGATGCAATGTCTCGCCGAACCATCCGAACAGTCCTTGAAAGAACTTCATCACGGAGTCGAGCGGCGACGAGGACGCAACTACCTCGCCCGCCCCGACCTTCTCTTCTGCGGCATAGAGGGCCCCTACCTCCTCCTTCCCAAGATTCTCTAAGACCCCAAGGTGCCCGACCGCCCCGGCGACGATCGCATCGTGACCGATGCCCCGGGTCCACGCCCCGGCCATCGTCTCCGACGGGCGGAGCGTCGAGTCCGGGATACCTGCAAATGTGTAGAGTTCGGGAAGGGAAGACGCCTCTGCTATGCCCGCGCTCCCATCAGGCCGGATGGCGAGTATCGGGTCGGAGACACCCGTCGAGGGGATCTCCTGGGTGCCGGCAAGAGCGTATGCCCGAAATGCAAAGAGATCCGGGTTCGACGTCAGGTTGGTGACCAGCCGCTCCTCGGGGAGGGTGAGGTCCGCAAGTGTCAACCTCCCGGTGCGGGTGGTGACCAGGAACTCCCAGACGCCACGTTCTCCGTCCCGGAGGCTCCGGGGCTCGCGGGTCCGCGTGATCTCGTAGACCCCGGTCTCGCCCGGTGGCGGCACCAGGACGACATAGGCCGGGTCCTCACCCGTGACCGTCAGGTTCCTCGCCTCGACCGTCACGGTGACAGTGAATGTCTCCCCCTCAAACGCTGCCCGCGGGTGCCGGCCGCCGAGGCGCATGGCCGGGTCGAGCAGCCAGTCGAGGTTCGCGATCTCCACCCCGCTCCGGGTGAGGGCGACGTCTTCGGGAGTCCGGGCGAGGAGCACCCCGACACCCTTGACGATCAGGCCGTCGTGTGGCTCGACGATACCAACCGTTGTCGCGGTCTCATTCACCCCGGAGGTGGACGGCGATGCAGGACTGACGATCTGGTGACCGCTCTGGACCAGCGGCCGGTCGTGAGAATAGTGTGCTTTCGCCATCGTCGCGCTCGCTCGCGGCGGGGCATACTTCGCCAGGGTCGGTACCACCCCGGTGGTCTCCTCCGGCTCCTCGTCGTCGGAGTCGTCAACGGATACAGTCGCTGTCGTGGTAGGTTCCAGGGAAACGGTTGAGTTCGGCGATGGTGTGACCGTCGCCGTCGGGTCCGGGTCTTCATCGCCGGAGTCGTCGGCGTATACGGTCGCCGCCAGAGCAGGCTCCAGGGAGGCCGTCGGAACCGGTTCCGTTGTCGCCGGCACCTCTCCGGGTGGAGATGTGGTCGCCCCGGTAATCAGGGAGACGGGCTCCCTCTCCATTACGGCCTTTTCATCCGTTTCTTCAGGTGCCGGGGTCTCTGCAGGCGTGACCGTCACCGGGTCCGAAACTACGACTGGGATAACCGGCAGCTTCGCGATGGCGGGTTTCTCATCGCCCACCTCTCCATCCACTGAACCCCCGGTGCCGTTCTCACCCGGGTCCGGAAGCGCGGACGCGAGGGGGGCGACCATGCCGATACAGAGCACCAGAACCACGGATGCGAGGAGCAGACGCCCAAGCTGCATCACCCTCAGGCGTCCGGGAGCTCCGTGCCCCCCGATCGCCGGTTCTACTGCAGGTAGGGCAGGCTTCACTATCCAGGCGGATCCTCTGTTCATGAGAGTCTCATGAAGCGCACACCAGTATAAATAATTTCTGGATAGGAGCCCGCTCGAAACCTCTCTCATGGATCAGGCCCGAGAAAGCTTTCCTGGAGATCGAGATATCGCGCGCTACCTCTCAACCAGGAGAGTTCCAGGAAAATTGCGACAAAAAAAAGAAGGGGAACGTTCAGGCAAGCTCGTTCTGCATCAGCTGGACATCGGCGATGTCATGCTGCCGCTGTGCAAGAACCTTTGCCTTGAAGATGTTCTTCCCCGCTTTGCCGATGGCAAGACCCCGGTCCTCGTCCCGGA
>JALNXI010000230.1 GCA_023230425.1 Methanoculleus sp.
GGACGGCAACGTCGTGGCGATGGTGAGCTCCGGCGAGACGGTCGCGGAGTAGCCGGCCGGTACCGCCGGTACGGGAACCCCGGTAGTTCCGGCCGTATCCGCGATATCCCGCCCCTTCGTGCGGTTTCGGGTGTCACCCCTTAAATACGCCGCAGGGCACATACAGTACTGGTGACAACCTTGGTAGACATCATTTCCCTTATCCTTATAGCAGTCGTGGTGCTGATCGTCATCGGCATCGCGGTCGCCTTGATTGGTATCTACAACCGGTTCTTCTCCCTCAAAAACTCTGCCGAAGCGACGATCGGGCAGGTGAAGGTCGCGATGAAGAAGCGGCTGGACATGATCGAGCAGCTCCTCGGTGCGGTGAAGAGCTACGCGGCCTTCGAGAAGGAGACCCTGACCGGGGTGACCGCGATGCGGGCCCGCATCGGCAGCGCCGGTCCCGGTGACTTAAACGAACTCGAACGCGAGTCCCGGTCGGTCCTCGGGCGGCTGCTCGCGGTCGCGGAGAACTACCCCGACCTCAAGACCTCCCGGACGGTGCAGGACCTGATGGGCGCGGTCAAGGGGGTCGAGGACGAGATCGCCCGGCATCGCTACACCTACAACAACATCTCCCAGCAGTACAACACCATGACCGATACGATCCCCTCGAATCTGGTCGCCGGCGTCATGGGCTTTACAAAACTGCAGTACCTGGAGTTCGGCGAGGAGATCGAGCGGGTCCCGACGATATCGTTCTGATAAACCATGCGCGTGACTGAACGGCAGCAGATCATCATCCTTGTTGCCATCACCCTGCTCGTCGGGGTGCTGGCGGTCGCCGGAGCGACCGCGCTCCCCGGCCTCTTCCGGGGAAACCTGGACGTCCAGCACTACGACGCCGACTTCTACGAGAACGGAACCCTCATCGAGCGCTACACCTACGACGTCCGATCGGCGGGGGAGTACCGGATGCTCTTCCGCTACTGGGACGCGCCGCTCACCTTCGCCGCCATCGATCGGCCGCACATCGAGTTTCTGGGGATGACCGCCCCGCCCGGGACCGTCGGCTACGTCAAGGACTCCGGGGGTGAGGTCCGGACGGCCGCCGGGACCGCGAGCCCGGAAGACCTCGCGGTTATCCGGGATCTTGCGTTCGAGAACGAGGTAGGCCTCTTTAACCCCGGCTACTTCACCCCGGGCACCTACATGGTGGAGTACCGCTACAGGGTCCGCCCACCTGTCGAGTACGACAATCAGTGGGCGCACCTGAACCTGAAACTCGTGGACGAGCACGTCCCCTACCGGGACCTGCGCATCACCCTCCCGTTCGCCGGGAGTATCGAGGAGGTCTACACCCATCCCCCAACCCTCGATGTCGAGCGGACGGCGGACGCCGTCGTCATAACGGGGAGCGCATCCCAGGATGACGCGCTCAACGTCGAGCTGATCCTCGACCCGGCGTTTACCGGGAAGGTCGGCGGCTTTGGGGAGTTCGTCCCGGACGTGCGGCAGAAGGCGGCCGACGCCAACCGCTGGCCCCCCATCCTCTACGGGGCGGCGAGTATCCTCTACGATCTTGCGACCCTTCTCGTCCTCGCGATGCCGTTTGTCCTCCTCGGTGTCTATCTCCGCTACGGCAGGGAGAAACCGTTTACGGTGCCGGAGTACCTGAGTTTCACGCCGAATCCAGGCCTCAAGCCCTGGCAGGTGAACCTCCTCTTCAAGGGCGACGCCCTTGAGTTCGACGACAACGGGTTCTACGCGACGGTGCTTGACCTCCACCGGCAGGGGAAGATCGTGGTGACCGAGAAGCCGGACGGTAAGGGCGTTACGGTCCGGATAGTCTCCGGGGAGTCTGCCGACCCCTACGAGCAGCGGGTGCTCAATTTCCTTGCGAACATCGCGGACGACCACGTCGTGGATACCGCCGAACTGGAAACATTCGCCGAGACCGCCCGGCGGAGCCCCGGCTACCAGCACCGGATCTTGCAGTATCAGCAGTCGCTTGCCGCTCTCTCCCGGGACGTGGATACGACGCTTGCCCGGCAGTATGTCAGGGACGGCAGGGGGCTGATCCTCCCGCTCATATTCCTCGGCGCCATCCCCTGCGGGCTTGCGATTCTCGCGTTCATATTCGCGCCGGGTGCGGCCTACCTCCTCATCCCGGCCGGCATCCTCTCCTTCATCGTCGCGGTTCAGGTCGGGATCGCGGCCCTCTTCCCCTCGACACTGTTTGGAGTCTGGAAGGGCGACCACTACAAGGAGAAACTCGAGTGGGACGCGTTCGCCTACTTCCTCTCGGACCTTGCCCTTATCCGGCAGTACTCCCCCGCCGACGTCTCGATGTGGGGGGAGTGGCTGGTCTACGGGACCGCGCTCGGCCTCGGCGACAAGGTAGAGCAGGCGATGAAGAACTTAAATATCAGCCTCCCGGACGTCGGGGTGCCGCTCTACTCGAACATGCCGGTGATCTTTGCGCCGATCGTTCTCTACTCCCCGCCGTCCTCGGGCGGGTCCGGTGGGTTCGGGGGCGGCGGGTCCTTCGGCGGCGGTGGCGGCTTCGGCGGCGGCGGCGTCGGGGGACGATAACACTTTTTTTCGGCCCCTCGGGGCGGATAGGTCCGAATTCGTTCGTAGTTAAGGCAACCTACTTACCTCCGGCGGGAGAATTATCGTCGTTGATGCCTATGACGGGATCCAATCCGAACTATCTGATCATCGTCCTCACACTCCTCGGGGCGGTCGTTGCCTGCGGGTGCATGGCTGCCGGGGGGGAGGACGGCCCCACCGACCGCATATCCGGGAACGGGACGGTCACCTACGTCGATCTCGAAGGCGGGTTCTACGGTATCGTCGCGGATGACGGCGAGCGTTACCTCCCGCGAAACCTCCCGGCAGACTTCCGGGCCGACGGCCTCCGGGTCACGTTCGTCGTCGATATCGCGAACGAGACGGCGACCATCCAGCAATGGGGGGCGCCGGTCGATGTCGTCAGCATAGAGAAGGGCGACACCCGCCGCACGGTTGCGACGAACGGAACGGTCACCTACATCGACCTTGAAGGCGGATTTTATGGTATCATCGCGGAAGACGGCATGAACTACCTTCCCGGGAACCTGCCGGAGGAGTACCGGATCGACGGTCTTCGGGTGCAGTTCAGTGCCGATCTGGATGAAGAAACCGTGGGATTCCATATGTGGGGAACCCCGGTGAAGGTCCGGACCATCGAGCCCATCGGCGGCGTCCGGCTCGTCTCCGGGAACGGGACCATCACCTATGTCGACCTCGAGGGCGGGTTCTACGGCATTGTCGCCGGCGACGGGAGACGCTTTCTCCCGCTCGGCCTGGATGAGGCCTGGCTGGTCGCCGGCATGAACGTGACGTTCGTTGCCCTGGTGAAGGAGGATGTCGTGACCGCCGGGCAGTGGGGTGTTCCGGTTGAGGTTCTTGCCATCGATAGGGCAGGAAACGCGACGTTCGTCGCGGCAAACGGGACGGTCACTTACATCGATCTCGAGGGCGGGTTCTACGGCATTATCGCCGATGACGGCGGGCGCTACCTCCCGCTCGGGCTTGAGGAGCGCTACCGCGTCGACGGGATGCGGATCACCTTCGCCGGGAAGGTCGCGCGCGATACCGTGACCCTCCAGCAGTGGGGGATTCCGGTCGATATCATCGCCGTCCCGTGGGCCTGCTCAAGTTGCGGCGGAAGTGTCGGCATGGCCGACCCGGCCGCGGTCTGGTGCACGGAGCAGGGCCACACCTACGAGACACGGAAGAACCCCGACGGCAGCGAGTACGGTGTCTGCATATTTGCAAACGGCACCGTGGTCGATGCCTGGGACTACTACCGGCAGACCCACTGACACCCTTTTTTGAAGGCCAGGGCCCGGTACAAATCCGATCGTTTTTCCTTCCGGGCGCCGAGAGCAGTATGGCCATCAGCCCTGCGGCACTCGTGCCGGGTTGGAGGCCTGGAATGGATGTTATGGTTGGC
>JALNXI010000231.1 GCA_023230425.1 Methanoculleus sp.
CCCGGCCGCGGCTATGCCCCCGCCCATCAGTCCGCCGATGAGCGCATGCGATGAGGACGTCGGGAGACCGGAGTACCACGTTATGACGTTCCAGACGATCGCCCCGATCAGGCCGCAGAGGACGATAAAGGGGATGACCGAGGTTTCGACGTAATCGAGTTTGATGATCTTACTGATGGTGCTCGCAACTGCGACACCGAACCCGAAGGCCGCGATAAAATTGAAAAAGGCGGCAAATATCACGGCGTTTCTCGGGGAGAGAACCTTTGTCGAGACGACGGTCGAGATAGAGTTTGCCGAATCGTGAAAGCCGTTTGTGAAGTCGAAGAAAAGCGCGATGATGATAATGCCCACGATGAGGATCAAGGTAAAGTCAAGCATCGGATTACCAGTTCTATACTGTTACTCCATGGCGAGTATAGCAATTTTGAATATAAAATATAGACGGATATATGAATCGGAGAATAAATACAGACATACATGAGGTCGCTATATTTCCAAAGGAACGGCCGGGATCATCGGGCGGACTGTTGGCGCGGGAGCGTTCACAAGCCATATTATACCCGCAAACGAACCATCACAAGATGCAGAACCATCCCCACGTCGACCTGAACGCCATCGCATGGGCGGCGATGGATCAGTACGGCTTTATCCCCGGGTTTCCGCCGTCCGTCCTCCGGGAAGTCGGCGCTCTTACCGCAAACGTCTTTCCGGATACCCTCAGCGACCCTCGCGACCTCCGATCGCTCCTCTGGTCGTCGATCGATAACCACGATTCAAAGGACCTCGATCAGATAGAAGTCTGCGAAGAAGAGCCGAACGGGGAGATCCAGGTCAGGGTCGCGATCGCCGACGTCGACGCCTACGTCCCGAAAGAATCGGAGACGGATCGGCATGCCGGCCATAACGGAACCTCGGTCTACACCGGCGTCGAGACCTTCCCGATGCTGCCCGACCGCCTCTCGGCAGGCATCACGTCGCTCCTCCCGGGCCGGGACCGGATGGCAGTCGTCATCGAATACACCGTCCTCACGGATGGGAGCGTGAAACCCGGCGATATCTACCGGGCGATCGTCACGAACCGGGCAAAACTCGTCTACGAGGAGGTCGGCGACTGGCTGGAAGGAACCGGCCCCGTCCCCCGGACGGTCAGGGAGACGCCGGGCCTCGCGGAGCAGGTCCTCCTCCAGGACGAGGCCGCCATGCGCATGAAGAGGCGCCGGACGGAGCAGGGAGCGCTTGCCCTTGAGACGATCGAGGCCGAGCCCGTCGTGGCGGACGGCCGGGTCCTGGGCCTCGTCATCCAGCAGCAGAACCGCGCGCGATGCCTGATCGAGGAGTTCATGGTTGCAGCGAACGGCAGCGTGACAGCGTTCCTGAACGACGCTGGCCTTGCCATGATCCACCGGGTCGTCCGCACACCAAGGAACTGGGAGGGGATCGTGAGGGAGGCGGCGGAGCGTGGCGAGACTCTGCCCATCGAGCCTGACGCGGAGGCGCTCACCGCGTTTCTCATCCGGCAGAAGGCGGCCGACCCCGACCGCTTCCCCGACCTCTCCCTGACCGTGGTGAAACTGATGGGGGCGGGCGAGTATGTGGCGTTCCAGCCGGGCGACGTCCCGGTCGGCCACTTCGCCCTCGCCGTCACCGACTACACCCACGGTACCGCCCCGAACCGGCGCTACGTAGACCTCATCATCCAGCGGCTGATAAAGTCGGCCCTCAACGCCGAGCGCCACCCTCCCTACACGCCCGCCGAACTCGACGACCTCGCCGTCAGGCTGACTGACCGGGAGAAATCGTCCCAGAAGGTCGAACGCTTCGTCCGGAAGGCGGCGGCCGCGGTCCTCCTCAGGGAGAGGATAGGTGACTCATTTGAGGCGTTCGTCACCGGCGCCTCAGAGAAGGGGACGTATGTCAGGCTGATCGCCCCGCCTGCCGAAGGGAGGGTCGTGCAGGGCGAGCAGGGTCTCAGGGTCGGCCAGAGGGTACGGGTCCGCCTGCTGGCGGCAGATCCGTACAAAGGTTTCATCGACTTCGAACACACTGGATGAGGGAAGGGGGGGCCCGGCCGGGGTGTGGCGGGGTTTCAGCGCAGTCCCGGGCTGAATCCACCCGCCCGGTTCGATAACTGAGCTGCTCCCGGATCAGGACCAGGGTTATCCGCCCTTCCTCTACCTCGTCAGTGAGGATAACGCACTCGCATGCTCCGTGTCTCGCTCGCTGCAACCGCCTTTTTGATCGTGTTCCTGCGGAAGATGGACACATAGGTCATCCCGGCGGTGAATATTCATGGGAGATGGGTCGTACCCCCTCTTTCAGCCCCGTACCCCATCAGGATGATACTGAAAACGGTGTCAAAGACCATATCGATCTTGAAGAAAAGAAGGAAGGATGGATGGCTCCGCGTTCATCCCGGACCTGAAGGCCGGGAACTTTCCGCTCCGCCTCTTCACCCCTGCAGGTGAAATCGCTCAGAGAAGCCCCAGGATACCGACGATTATCGCAACGACACCGATGATCGTCTGGAAGCCTCCGAGCCACGTTCCGAACTTCTCGAGATACTCACCGAGAGCCGGGATCACATGGAACGCACCGGTCAGGAGGACGACTCCCACCAGGAAGGCCACTATGCCCTGCAACGAGAAGATCTGTAGCAATCCAAGGATGAGCATGATGATGCCTATGATTACCTGGAAACCGCCCAGGAATTTGCCTGCCTTCTCAAGAATGCCACCAAGAACAGGCAGGGCCCCTATAATTCCTGCACATAATACCAATCCGCCGATTACGTTCATTATCTCTATCAATGCCACAACTCTACCTCCTTTGTACATTTTAATTTCTTTTACTATAAATATGGATCCATTAATAAAGTTAATATAAATAGCATTTTATAAGAAATTTAACAAATATTATGGTGCTTTCCCCTAACGGGAGTTGCATGCTCACCCATTAAAAGACCACATTTATGTGACTGCTCCCCTCCTCTCGCCGGAGGCATCCGGGCTGAAAAGCCCGGAGATTGCAGCCCCAATATCAGCATGTAGATTGCCGCGTTCTGATCCCATCTATCATCGGCCCACAATGGGAGCAGGACAGATCCGATCGGGCAATCTCCTGACGACGATCTACCCCCATCCGGGATATTGCTGTGGTGTGTTTCTGGGGCACGGAAGGTTCCTTTGGAGCCTCTTTGACAGGAAGGACCCGTCAGGTCCTTCCGTGTTCACCAGCACCATGCGGGAGCCGGCCTCTTCCGCTTTGCTCCAGGTTAACCTGCTGATGAACATATTCTAGGCCACATCGACGATGCTTTTTGCCGGATGAGGGGCCGGCATGACAACGCGCTGCGACGCGTTGTCAGCAAGCGGAGCCTGACGCTTTGTGTCACGCCCGATTTTCTGCATTCGTGATATTCAGATCCTGAATTGGTCGAGGGGTAAGGCCTTTACAAAGAAAGCAGCAGAAGACTCCTCGCCGCAGTGAAGGAGCATGCACAGTGACGATATCGTCACCAAACCAGGCCCTGCAGATTCTTCATCCAGAGGACATTCCAAAACGGTCTGCAAACTTATGACGTATCATGATCGAAACACCCGTGTACAAGGCTTCCGCCATCCGGGCCATTACGGAGGTCAGAACATGAAAACGGCATTTACCCCGGTATTGCCACGCGGGGGAGGGGCCAGGAGGAGGAGAGACCCCTCAAACCCCGGAGACGATACCCATATCCGCCAAAAAGGAAGAGACCTATCTCATCTCATCCAGGTGGACATCCACCTGCGGGAAGGGGATCTCAACCCCGGCATCCCCAAACACCCTGAGGACGTCGCGGGTCAGGTCGCCCCGAACCCGCCAGAAATCCGGCGTTGCTGTCCACGCCCGCAGGGAGAGGTTCACCGAAGAGTCACCCAGTTCGGTAACGACAACCGCGGGTTTTGGAGAGGGGAGCACCGCCTCGTGGGTTGCCATCAGGTC
>JALNXI010000232.1 GCA_023230425.1 Methanoculleus sp.
TGGTGACGGGGATGTCAAACCCTTCCTTCGTCCCGTCGGTCTCCATGCTGGTGAGCAGGATCTCGCCGGCCCCACGTTCCTCGACCTCTCCTGCCCAGGCAATAGCGTCAATCCCTGTGGGCCTGCTCCCGCCGTGGGTCACGACCTCATACCAGCACTCCCGCCCGTCGGGGAGGGCGATGGGAGTCTTTCCCGGCTCTGTCCCGTAGTTCCGCCGGACGTCCATGGCGACGACGATACACTGGGTGCCGAACCGCTCTGCGCCCCGCGAGATCAGTTCCGGGTCCTGGACGGCGCTTGAGTTGATGCTCACCTTGTCCGCACCCGCCCGGAGGATCTGCTTCATGTCGTCGAGCGTCCGGATGCCGCCGCCGACGGTGAGCGGGAGGAAGAGTTCGTCGGCCGCCCGCTGCACCACGTCGATGATGGTGCCCCGGTTCTCCCTGGTGGCGGTGATATCGAGGAACACCACCTCATCCGCACCCTGCTCGTTATAGCGCTGGGCCAGCGCGACGGGATCGCCCGCGTCGCGCAGACCGACGAAGTGCGTGCCTTTGACTACCCGCCCGTCCTTGAGGTCCAGGCAGGGGATAATTCGCTTCGTCAGAACCATGAGTAGTGGTTTTGAGGCGGAAGGTGATGAGGGTTTCTCATGCTCCAGTCCTCCCAACAGTCGCACCCCAAAACCACACAAATCCCTTATG
This sequence comes from Methanoculleus sp., assembly GCA_023230425.1. Classification (GTDB taxonomy): domain Archaea; phylum Halobacteriota; class Methanomicrobia; order Methanomicrobiales; family Methanoculleaceae; genus Methanoculleus. The sequence goes on from JALNXI010000232.1 coordinate 705, forward strand.
TTTAAGTAATCCTGAAAGATACCTCTACAGACAAGCCGGAGGAATATCCGGGCAGGAAACCGTTCTGGTGGTTTTTGATGGAGTCTGGAGATCTCAAAATTGCGTGGGCGCGGCAGTACATGCCGGTACTCTCGTCCATTCGGAAGCGTTTTGTCGAGGAGAAGCCGTTCTCCGGCATGACTGTCGGCATGGCCCTGCACGTCGAGGCGAAGACTGCGGTGCTGGTCGAGACCCTGGCGGCAGGCGGTGCGGAGGTGCACATCACGGGATGCAACCCCCTCTCGACCCAGGACGACGTCTCGGCGGCGCTCAACACCCGGGAAGGGATTCACTCTTATGCCCGGCGGGGGGCCGGCGTCGAGGAGTACTACGCGGCCATCGACCGGGTGCTCGATGCCCGCCCTGCGATCACCATCGACGACGGCATGGACCTGATCTACCGCATCCACACCGAGCGGCGGGAGTTGCTGGACTCGATCATCGGCGGGTGCGAGGAGACCACGACCGGCATCCACCGGCTCCATGCGATGGCACGGGACGGGGCGCTCAAGTTCCCGGTCCTCGCCGTCAATGATACCCCGATGAAGCACTTCTTCGACAACGTCCACGGCACCGGGGAGAGTGCGCTTGCATCGATCATGATCACGACAAACGTCCTCATTGCCGGCAAAAGGTTCGTCGTCGCAGGCTACGGCTACTGCGGCCGGGGGCTCGCGCAGAAGGCCCGGAGCCTCGGCGCCCGCGTCATCGTGACCGAGGTCGACCCGAGAAGGGCGCTGCAGGCGCACATGGACGGGTTCGACGTCATGACGATGGGCGAGGCCGCACCCCTCGGCGACATCTTCGTCACCACCACCGGCAATGCGAGCATCATCACGGAGCGGCACTTCCCGGACCTGAAGGAAGGAGCCATCCTTGCGAACGCCGGCCACTTCAACGTGGAGATCGACGTCGAGTGGCTCGCGTCGCACGCGGACTCCACCGTCCGCCGGGACGGCATCGACACCTACCTGCTTGGCGGGAAGGCCGTCCACGTCCTCGCCGAAGGAAGGCTCGTGAACCTTGCGACGCCGAAGGGTATGGGCCACCCCGTCGAAGTGATGGACCTGAGTTTCGCCGTCCAGGCGCTCTCTACCGAGTTCATCGCAAAGCACGGCCGTGAACTCGCGCCCGGTGTGCACGACGTCCCGTCCGCCATCGATGAGGGGATAGCACGGCTGAAACTCGCCACGCTCGGTATCTCGATCGACCGGCTGACGCCCGAGCAGGAAACATATATGAGCAGCTGGACGATCGGGACGTAATCACCCCCTTTTTTTATCGTTACGGGAGCCCCTGCGCAAGATCCGGGGTGGGAAGAAACGGAGAGGCCGGGACCGATCCGCCGTCAGGTCTGACAGGCGTCTCCATCGCGATTCATTCGCATTATGAACCCGTGGCCGCATTCGCAGCAGCGGTACTGCGTATACATACCGCACCCGGGAGCATCTACATACCCTAAGAGTTCCCCCGGAGAGCCGCACCGGGGGCATGCCGGCCCCAGGTCGTCGAACCAGCGGCCGCATTCGGGACATTGATGGACGGTATGAATCCGCGGGTTGGCGGAAATGATGTCCTTGATGCGGTCCCGGCACCCGCAGAATGGGCAGGGAGTAGGTGCGCCCTCTCCGGTATCACCGGCATCTCCTGATGGGCGCGTTGCCTTCCGGGTCCCGTCTAACACGTGCACTCATCAGCCCCCCTGTTCCCGGCGGATTTGTTCCTCTCCGGGAAGGTGTTACCCCATCGCTTTCGTGCCTTCGGTATGCTTTCCAGTTGGCGCAGGTCAATCACTCTGCTCTGTCTCATACATCCCCTATGGGTGCCCCGACCGTTTAATGATACCTATTGGTATCCATTGGTATCTCATTGGAAAAATAAAAATGGTATAATATAATTGTTCTGCCGGGATACCTGAATGGGAAGATGGAGTCTCCCGATAATGTTTCAAGCAAGCAGGTGGGCGTGCGGCTCCCGGGCCACCTCTACCGGTGGCTGAAGGAGAAGGTCGACAGCGGCGAGTACTCGAATATGGCCCAGTCCGTCATCGGGGAACTGACGAAGGCCAGGACGCTCGAAGAGGTGCGGCGCCGGGAGACCCCGTTTTATGGTGTCCGCGAGGACGAACCTCTCGCCCGGATGGTGAACGAGCGCATCGAGGGGGTCCGCCGCGAGCTCCTGGATGAAGTGAAGCGGCGGCGTGCCTGATCCGGACTCCTCACCGCTCAACCCGTGCGCAATCGTCATAGGCCGGGGCAGAAGCATCTTCGTCGATCTGCCGTTCCGCATAAGAACTATTCCGGCGGCTCTTTCGAAAGGTTGCCGATCCCGGGCATGGCCTGCCCTCAGGCCAGGGGGTGGAGACCTGATTTCATCCAGGATTGATCGGCGCAAAGAGCCTTCTCAAACTCCTTTTTTCGTTAGTTCCGGCAGCCGGGCTGCGGATCGGGCCGCTCACCCGGCCGGTAGCACCATATATTTTTATACTCGCCGGGATTGTAAATCAAATCTCATTTATATGGGCTCTAAATAAGCTAAATTAAATATGCCGAGCAGCAATCCCCTATGAGCAAGGTGTCATCATGAAAGCATCAACCCCGGCAACCTTTGTTGCCGTAAGTCTTCTGATCATCGCCGGTCTCCTGGTTGCAGGGTGCACGACCACCCAGGAGGCACCCGAGCAGACAACCCTGACCGTCTTTACGGCCGCGTCGCTCACGGGAGCCTTCACGGATATCGGCAAAGCCTATGAGGCAGAGAACGCAAACGTCAAAGTCGACCTGGTCTTCGATGGGTCGCAGGCCCTCCGCACCCAGGTTGAGCAGGGAGCAAACCCCGACGTCTTTGTCTCCGCGAGCACAAAGCACATGACGGCTCTCCAGGGGGCCGGGTTCATGGACAACGACACCGTGACTCCGTTCCTTGGTAACAGCCTGGCTCTGATCGTCCCGGTCGATAACCCGGCAAACATCAGTGGTCTTGCCGACCTGAACAGGTCGGGCATAAAGCTCGTCATCGGTACCAAGGACGTTCCCTTCGGCGACTATACCCGGCAGATGCTTGCCAAGATGGCTGCCGATCCCGTATACGGCGAGGCATACCAGGAGGCCGTGATGGCAAACGTCATCTCCGAGGAGACGGCGGTGAGCTCCGTGGTGCCCAAGCTGGCGCTCGGCGAGGCGGATGCGGCGATCGTCTACAAGTCTGATGTCTCGAAGGACGACCAGGATAAAG
>JALNXI010000233.1 GCA_023230425.1 Methanoculleus sp.
TGAAGAGGAGGCCGGGAACTTCTGGTTGATGATTGAGACGCGCCCCTACATGAGGGCGCTGCTTGCACTCGCAGACCTCCTCTGGGTGACCGGGGACCGGGACGAGGCGATCAGGCTGTATCAGGAGATGCTGCGGCTCAATCCCGATGACAACCAGGGGGTCCGGTACATCATCATCCAGTACTTTGCGGAGGCGAACCGGGACGACCTGTTTGAGGCGCTCCTGAAAGAGTACGGAGAAGACCCCACGGCGGCGGTCGCATACTCAAAAGCGCTCTGGCTGTTCCGGAAGGAGGGGGCCGGACCTGCAGCCGACGCGGCACTCGACGATGCGTTGCAGGAAAATCCGTTCGTCCCGCAGTACCTGCTCGGACGGCGGAAGCTGCCCCCACGGATGCCCGACTACTACGGCCTCGGCGACCAGAACGAGGCAGTTATCTATGTCACGACCGCGGGCAGAGGATGGGCCGGAACAGAGGGTGCGCTGGTGTGGCTGAAGTCGCGCTCCCGAAAGGCGCGGAGTGATCCGTAACCTCCATTGCTTCTTTTAGGCGGTCCTGCGGGACTCAGGCGGGCGTTCACAGGAGCCTCTTCTCCTCGATGAAACGGGCGAGCAGGCGCACCTGCCCGGCGCGATACCCACACGGTCCACCGCTACGTCGGTGATCCCGGGGAACATCCGGATCCGGCACCCACCACATCGTGGGTGGGGACGAACACCAGGACCGGAGCAGGGTTTCAACAAAGCCCGACAATTAGGAATCGATGCACGAGGGGAGCCATATCTATTCTGTGCCGTCAGCCTGCAGATCGGTCTTCCCGGCGGCTGCAGCGGGAGCCCGGCCTCTGCTGTCATAGACTCTGCGCCACGCCGTAGACAGTCCCATTCCATTCGCAGAGGTGATACTTCGCAAGGATCTGCCGCATCTCCGCCCCGGTTATACGGATCGAACTGTACTTCGCGTGCTCCCTGCCTGCCGGGCTATACGCGGAGCGAGGGTCGAGCCGGAGGAGCGCATCAAAGATGGGGCCTTTTGAGACCAGAACTCGTTTTCGATCCTGGATGAGCGCTGAAAGCGCGGGGTAATTCCGGAAGTCCTCTTCGGTGAGGTGGGTCACGGCAGCCGCATCTACGGGCCCTTCCCGGGGAGATGCGGCAAGGTGCGTCTCGTCGATCAGGTTGATCCAGTGGAAGAATCCGACGACGATACACGCTATGACGAGGATGAGGAGTATACTGATGGTGGGGCCTCTCCACCGTGCCCTGCCTATCCTATCTTCCGTCATCCCGACCTCCTCCTGTTTCGCTCACACCCGCCCCATGACGGCGTGCCGGGTCCGTCTCTCTTCGGCTCCCTTCAATCCAGCGCTCCCGTTCACAGCCTCGTGAGGCGGCGGTTACTTCCGCCGATGAAGGAGACTGGGTTGCCAGTGCATATGGGTGTTCCGGACTGGCGGTCTGGCTCCGGGGTCACAGGAGAGGACGGGATCAACGCAAGTTACCGGGACCTGCACCTCGCCTCCCTACCCCCCAAACCTATACCCCCCATTCGGCACCCTGATCTCAAACCGTGCCCCCTCCCCGGAGACCCCCGTCTCCCGGATCGTCATCCCGGTGATCCCGAGGATCCCCGCGACCAGGAAGAGGCCGTGCCCATACCGCCGCTTATAGGTCTCCCTAAAGATCGCCTCCTTCTCGCCGTCCGGGATGCCGGTGCCGTCGTCCTCGCAGAGGATCAGCAGATCCTGCCCGGACCTCACGCAGGAGAACCGGACCTCAATCACCCTCCCGCCGTGGCGGACGGCGTTGTCGATGAGGTTGTAAAAGACCTTCCTCACCATCGGGTCCGCGTAGACCTCAAGACCAGCGAGATCCACCCGCACCCCGACCTCCGCCGGGAGGGCGAGGTCGCGGGCGCTCTCCCTGATGAGATCCTCCGGCCTCTGCCAGACGGGCTCCTTCACCCCCATGTTCTGGTAGTCCCGGCTGAACTCGATCTGCTTCTGGATCTCGTCCACGGCAGCCCGGGCACGCTCCAGGTGGGCCTGGACCCCGGGGTTCTTGCTGTCCTCGCCGGCAAAGTCGATGTAGGCGCGTGCGACGTTGACCTGGTTGAGTATATCGTGGCGGGTGATACCCGAGAGAAGGTTTAATTTCGCGTTCGCCCGGCCGAGCGCCGCCTCGGCGTGCTGCTGCTCGGTGATGTCCTCCCCGGAACTGAGCGTCCCACAGACGACACCGTCATCGCCCCTGAGCACTGTGTTGTGCCAGGCGATGATCCGCTCGCCGCCGCTGGCGGTGAGAACAGGTGTCCTCACATACTCGCTAGCTCCGATCTCACCCTGCATCAGCCCAAGAAAGAGCGCACGGTAGCGCTCCTGCTCCTCCGGGCTGATGAACCGCTCGACCCAGGGCTCGCCCACGACCGCATCCGCTGGGTAGCCGAGGACCTCGGACGCCCGGCGGTTGATGAGTGCGACCCGCCCGTTCGAGTCGAGGACGACGAAGAGGGCGCCGGCGATATCCAGATACTGCCCGAGCCGGTCTTTCTCCCGCCGCAACTGCTCTTCGCTCCTCTTCAGGCCGGTGAAGAGCACTGCGTAGGGCTGCCGTATCCCGGTCTCGACAAAAGCGACATAGACGAGCCCGAAGGAGAGCACCATCAGGAGGTGGCCGACCATATTCGGGATCCCGTAGACGCTGACGTAGAGCGTGAAGGCGAGCTCTGACGCGATCAGAACCAGGATGGCCGCGACCAGGTAACTCGCCACCCAGGGCAAGAAGACATCCCGCAGCCGGTAGACGGCGACGGCACCGAGGGCAAGCAGAATCGCTATGACGTACTCGCTCCAGACCTTGAAGGGCGTGAGTCCGGCGCCCTCGATGTAGCAGTCGGGGAAGATCGGGACGACGAAGATCGAGAGGAGGAGGAGCAGAAAGACTCCTGCAAACCCGGCAAAGACCCGCCGGGGCCCAAGGTTTCTCCGGAGCAGGAGCGGGGCGGCGAGCAGGGTTCCGGCAAGGAGGTAGCGGGCAGCGATCCAGAGCTGCGTCGGGAGGTTTGCGTCGTAGCCGGCGAAGATCTCCATCCCCTCATACGCGAGGGTATGGAGCAACTCAATGCCGGCCACGAAGAGGAGCCCGGTGCCAGCGACCAGCAGGTAGCTGTTCTCCAGCATCGCCCGGGCGTTCCACGCCACAATGAAGACCGCTATCGCGATAGCGATGGCAACGAGTTCGGCGATCGTATGGAAGAGCAGGTAGTTGTACAGGCTGGTCGCTGCGAGGGCGGCCAGAAGCACCATAAAGACGACGATCGACCGCTGTACGCCGGGTTTGGTGAGGCCCTGCTTCATGCGGCCTCGCCAGTCCTCTGCGCCGCTCCGGGCCGCACGCCGGGTCAACGATCGGGTTGGTTGCGCCTGTATCTTGTCGTTCTGCATGGTTCGGGGTTGGGGCTCTACCGGATGCGGGACGGGAGACGCCGGGCCGTTCCTCAGGCACCTCATTCGGACCCTGTCTCTGCCGTACGACAGTGTGATCCCTGCACGACCCGGTGCTCCTATCGTATTTTTATCTATATTGCAATATATCCGATTGACCATTAACCTTTCCAACCGGAGATGATGGAGCATAGGGGGTAATTCAAAAAACGAGTATACTACGTGAATCCAGGGGGTGAACGACCTCGTCCGGAAAGGAACCGGGCCGGGAGACGATCGGCCGCCAGCCGCTACACCAGTTCGTTCCTCCGCAGGAACTCCCGGATCTCGCGTGACTCGACCCAGCCTTCGTCAAGTTGTTTGACGATCGCGTTGATCCGTTCCACCTGCTCCCGGATCTTCTCCGATGTCTTCGTATCATCAGTCAGGTCGGCCATGCCGAGGATCACCTGCAGGGGCAGGCGGATGTGGTCGGCAAGGACCGCGAACTGCTCGATGTTCTGCTCGATCTGGTAGAACGCCTGCAG